>JBAXWR010000196.1:0-13617 GCA_037128295.1 Mariniphaga sp. | reverse complement strand
CCAATATTTGTCTCCCAAAGGATCGAAGGGCGCAAACAGGTCAAGCACCTTTCACCCCTCGACGATGGATATATCCAATTGATCATCAACAACCTGAAAGAAAAACTAAAGGTTTTCACGGGTGTCGAATCCCATTTCGATCCATGTGAAGCCGAACTTGAACTGTTAAGTCCTCCCAAGCAAAAAGGGATCGCGATAAAGACCAACACGCCCCAGGCCACGAAGCTGATCGGTTACCACTACAACTTTAAGATCAAGGCCGATGCTGAACTCTTGCGCATCGGCTACTACACCGGCTTTGGCGAAAAAGGTAGCCAGGGGTTCGGATGCTGCGAGGTGAAATAATTGAAAATAGTTTTTAGTATGACATGTTTTGGCATAGTAGGAGAGTAGCTTTGAAGCGGAGGAGTGGCGATTGAAGTGAGAGCGAACATTAAACAAATAATATTAAAATCAAGTTATTTCTGAAATATGATAAAAGAAATCTGTCAATTTGTGGTAACACTGGAGGAGCAAGTGCCTGAGCTATTTGAAGAAGGAGCGAAACTCAAAGAAGGTATTTACATTGCACTTGATATTGGACTTGAGGATGGCAAATATGTTCTGAAAAATGTTGATGAAATGGGTAATATATTAAAAGAAGATGTTGGCCTTTATACAAAAAAATCTGAGATATCACCTTTTTTTGAAAAGAGTCGATTGGTAATGAAGGCATCTGAACCGACAGCCCCAACCAAGATATTCAACCCAAATAAGAAAATTTTCAATTTAACTTGTAGTCCTTATGCAATTGGATTTAAAAAGGAAATTATTGAAAAGAACTTATCAAAAATAGGAGAGAAGGGTATAGTCATAGAACTAACCCAACAGTATTTAAAAAAAGCCGAAAGGTATGTTGACGAAGGACAATCAAAAATCTGGTTTGAGGCGTTTAAAAATTTCCTGCCAAACAACATTTGGACTCTTTTAAAGAAAATTGGATACAAGGATTTAAAAGATGCTCATGTAATAGTTTTCTATCTAAAAGAACCTACTCTCGAGGAGTTTAAAATCCCTTATCTGAAATACTTGGGTGAAAATGTCTTTAATAAGATTGATTACAATGCAATCCATCAAGATATTTTATTTGGGATAAGCGACAGACTAAGTACCTTTAATGACAAAAAACGATTTTTACAACATCAAACTGCAAGTTTTAGGTATAATTACCGTATTCATGGCGAAGATGCTCAATCGATCTTGAAGTTTTATCAGTTAAGTAAAATGCAATTGCCTAATCCTTTGCCTATTTTTGTTGACGAAAATGAAGCCACACTGAATGCTGATGTTGTAAAACTGTTTAATAATGATGGAGTTGTTAGATATTCTGAAATCATACAGTCACTTCTAAATTTGCGGCGATCCAACCTTCAGAATTTTTATCTTTTATTTATACAGAAAGGACAAATCATTGATTTGGATTTTGTACCAGTATTTAAATACACATTAAAGGACACTAAAGATGAAGATTTTGAGATTAAGGAATTGTTTAATCAAGAAATAGTAACTTATTACAAAAGTCGGGAGAACAATGTCTTTGATTTTCAATTTCAAATTGTAAATCCAATCTTTAATAACCAACTTGTACGGGAAGGTTCTACAATGATGAGCTTTTTTGGTGATCTAAAAGTTAATCCAAAATATGGCCTAACAGATACAATCTATAGCCTACTTTACAAATATAGGAAAGCATGGTACGATTTCATCTATAAATCGAAACAGAATGAAATAACCATGACTTTGATTAACGAAATGTTGAGGGATTCCATTCTTGATGATCTCCGGCATGATGAGGAATTAAAAAAAACAACCCAGATACGAAAGAAGTTAAGCATCTGGTTTGGTATGCAACCTCTTTTTGAAAACCTTTTTAAAATAAATAGTATGGCAAACAAAACAGTTGAATTACAAACGAAGATTCGGGAAATCGCGCAAACCGAGTTGCTTCACATCGATGCTGATGAAGAGTTCGCATTTGCGGCAGGGCAAATAATATGGAAACTTTTGATCCAAAGCGAATCAGCCAACAGATCACATGCGTTACTAGAACCATTTCTCCAAAAAACAGACCCAGTATTATTTAAGCAAGCTGTTGCCAATACATTTAATATGTATAAACACAAGTTTGCTTTGTATCCGAACAAATATGAGTTTGATAAACTGTTTAGCGAAGTGATGGGATACATGCCAATAAACCCCAATATGAAAGAGCACTTGCCAATGATATTGGCAGGATATTTCTCAGAATCTATATTTAAAAAAGAAAAATAATAACCATTAAAATCAATTAAAATGAATTATTCAAAAAGAATCTTCGGTGCAGCTATGGTAAAAGCCATAAATGCAAATTACAATGCTGATTTTTCAGGTCAACCCAGGACTTTACCTAATGGAGTTGTATATGCAACTGATAAAGCATTAAAGTACACCATTAAAAACTTTATTAAGGAGTTTTTTACAGCAGAGTATGTTTTTTACTTTAAAAGAATCAATCAGCAAAAGAAAGAGGACGCAATTCCTTTTAGTTTAGTTGAGGCTTTCTGTTCAAAAAATCCTTCTTTGGCCGAAGTGGTAATTTCAAAGAAGAAAGAAAAGATTAAGGAAAAAGTTAAAACGGAGGAAGATGAAACTGAAGAAAACGATGAAGGTAAGGTTTCTGTAAGGCTTAAAGCAAATAAAACAGAAGTAGCAAAAGCTTTGTTGGATTGTATCGATATTCGTCTTTTTGGAGCCACATTTGCTATGAAAGGTACAGAGAAGAAAGATAATGTTTCGATTTCCATTCATGGACCTGTACAGATTACCCATGGTGTGAATCTATGGTATGAAAATAATTTCTACTCAGAACAAATTATGTCCCCATTTAGAAATCCAAATGAGAAAAGTGAAGACAATACTGCTACAACACTGGGTAGACAAACTAAATTGCACGAAGGTCATTATTTACATCATTTTTCTGTTAACCCGAAAAACCTTGAAGATGTGGTAAGTCTTGCCGGAAAAGATTCAAAAAATCTTTTGGCTGATGATATTGCCAAACTGAAAGAAGCTTTGCAAAAAGGCGTAACCTACTATGATTCAGCAGCAAAAGCCGGATGCGAAAATGAACTATTAATCTGGGTTACTTTAAAAGTAGATTCGAAATTAGTACTTCCCAATTTTACTCAATTAATGAAAATGAGCAAAGAGAAATCAGATGGTAAAGTACAACTTGATCTGAGCGAATTGAAAGCTGTCACTGATAGGAATAGTTTAGACATTGAATCTGTTGAAATCTATTTGAATAAAGCTTCAATAGTTGTAACGAATGAGCCGCAGATTGCAGTAATTAAAGATATTTAATTTCATAAGCCCTGACAGGGATTGAACCCCTGTCAGGGCTATAGCAACCAAATGATGAAAAAATTAGTTTCAATTAATCTTAAATCGGATTTTGGCTTTCTGAAAAAGCCGGATACCAATGATCCGATCTATCTTACTTTTAATATGCTACATAAGCCTTCGCTTCTGGGTATATTGGGAGCTATTATTGGACAAAAAGGATTTCAAAAGCATGGAGAAATGCCAGAGTATTATAAAACTCTTAAGTCTGTTCTGGTATCAATTGCGCCGTTAGAAGAAAACGGAAAAGCCTTTCATGAAAACGGAAATTTTGCAAAAACCATTATCAAATATAACAATACAACAGGATTGGCAAGTGAAGAAGAAGGTGGAAACCTGATGGTTACAGAACAGACATTGGTTGCCCCTGCTTTCAAATGCTGGATTATGCTTGAGGTTGAAAATGAAACAGAAGAAAAACTGTATAATTATCTAAAAGAAGGCAAAGCTGAATACTTACCCTACATGGGAAAAAATGAGTTCTCGCTCTGGTGGGATAATGTTATTGAATACGATTATGAACCGTTTAACCCAGTTGATATTTTTCAGATTGACAGCCTTTTTATAAAAGAAGAGGCAGTGAAAAAAGGAAAATACGAACCACTTTTCCAATTGGATATGTCATCTTCAATTGGAAAAGAATATTTGTACTTCGAACGTTTACCAATTGGTTACATTGAAGCTCCATTGTTTCAATATGATTATAGAGATTTTGCTTATACAAATTGGAAATTAAAGCAGAACTATATTTTACCTGAGCCGTTTCTATTATATAAGCTATCAAATGGTAATATCATCCAATTATTTTAGTGATTATTCGAAGAGCCTTTTAAGGCTTTTTGAAAAGCTTCAAAAGACTTACTTTGCCCATTTGACTCACGACAAAACAGAGAAGGAATCGCTTTTAGAACACTCGAAATTGGTATCCGATTATTGCCTGATGCTGATTAATGCTCATGGTGTTGAGAAAGTAATTGATTCTTTAATTATAAAACTCATTCATAACATACCGGTTAAGAATCAGGAAGAATTTGGAAGCCTTTTTAAAGAATCATTTCTTGGTGCAATTGTTTATCACGACCTTGGTAAAGTAAATCCAAATTTTCAGGTTTTAAGAATGGAAAATGAATTGTTTATTCAAGATAAGAGCCTTTCAATTCAATCTTACCATTCGTTTTTAGGATCTTACCTGTATGCTATCGTTTTTCTAAAAAAGATTTTTGAAAATGAAAAGTTTAGTACTGAAGAAAAATTGCTTTTGTACTTTGTTGTTCTTCTTTTCTCAACAACAATAGTTAAACATCATAATTCGACCATTGAATTAGCATTGGAATTCGATGGACAACAAATTGATAATTGTTTTTTATTTTTAAAAACTTACAGTATTCAACTCGATATAGATTTAGGTCAAAATTTCTTTTTAAGTGCTAAAAGGATTTTAGAAGGATTCAACAAGCTTGTTCTGGACAAACCGGAAATCTATTTCAATCTATTTGCAACGACTAAACTTCTTTATTCTTTGCTAACTGCTTCCGATTTTTATGCAACCAGCGAGTTCATGTCGAAAGTAAAAATTGATGAGTTTGGCATTCTGAATGAGGGAGAAAAAGAAAGCCTAATAAACAAATTCAAGACTGTTAAGTCGTACAACAAAGATTTGTATTCTAACTTTGATCATTACCAATCTATTCCATTTGAAACGTTGGGTAATCGTAACAACCTAAATTTGAATATTCTAAGGCAAAAGCTTACTGCCGAAATGATTTTAAATCTAAGGGAGCACTCTGAAAACAGGTGCTTTTACCTTGAAGCTCCAACCGGAGCAGGAAAAACCAACTTATCACTGGCATTTGCTACTGAGCTAATGAATATTGATTCAACTATAAATAAAGTATTCTATGTTTTTCCTTTTACAACTTTAATAACACAAACTTTTAAGACGATAAAAGAAACCTTAGAAATTGATAATAACTCAATTATTCAATTACACTCAAAAGCAGGATTCCACGAAAAGTCAGACGGTAATTATGGAAATGAAAAGCGGTTATTCATCGACAACTTGTTTGTTAATTACCCGATTATGTTGATGACGCATGTCCGATTTTTCGATATTTTGAAAGGGAATGAAAAGGAAAGCAATTATCTACTTCATCGGTTGTGTAATTCAATTGTAATCATTGATGAGATCCAGACCTATAATCCAGAACATTGGGATAAGATTGTCTATTTTCTTGCCAACTATGCACACTTGCTCAACATCCGAGTTTTAATTATGTCGGCAACTCTGCCCAAAATTGATGCCCTTCATGAAAATCTTAAAGGAACCTTCGTTTCCCTAATCAGCAATCGAGATGCTTTTTTTACAAACCCAAATTTTGCCGAGCGAGTTTCATTCAATTTCTCTTTAACCGATAAAAAAAGACCAGAGGGAAAAGAAGAAAAAGAGATCTATCTATATGAATTATCCGATTTTATGATTGAAAAAGCAGATCGGTATGCCTCGTCTAATAAAAATAGTGTAAAAGTTCTTATTGAGTTTATTACAAAAAAAACAGCATCCTTATTCTTCAGAATTATTTCGCAAAGCATCCGTTTTGAAGATTATAAAATCCTTATTCTTTCTGGCGACATATTGGAATTCAGAAGAAAACAAATCATCGATTCAATTAAAGATGAGGAGTTTAGAAAAGTAATTGTCGTATCTACACAAGTTGTAGAAGCAGGTGTTGATATTGATATGGATTTGGGATTTAAGGATCGTTCGCTCATAGACAGCGATGAACAATTGGCTGGAAGAGTCAACCGTAACGCATTAAAAAAGAATTGCATCGTTTATTTATTCGATTGTGATAAAACCAGCACGATCTATGGTTCAGACAGCCGTTATAAAGTCCAGCAAACCGATAAGGAAATATTCAACGATTATAAGGAAATCTTGATTAAAAAGCAATTTCATGCCTTGTACATAAAGGTTTTTGAAGAAAAACGCAAAAAGATGAAAAGCAATCTTTTTGCAGCAGGCCATTATTATCAATATTTTATTGATTTTGATTTTACTCAACTTCATAAAAAATTTGAACTGATCGAAAACAATGACAGTCAGCAGCTTTTTATACCTATTTCTATTCCCGTTCAGTACTTTGATAACTATGTTGATTTGGAAAGATTGGGGGTACTTTCTGAAAATGGGAAACAGGTTGAAGGATTTAAAGTATTCAATGTTTATGAACGTATTATTCAATGTGATTTTAGCGATTTTGTTTTAAAGCAGATAGAAATGAAAAAACTTGGAGGTCTAATTTCCCAGTTTTGTATTTCAGTTTACAAAAAACAGCTTGATTCAATTTCGGATATGTTAGATCCAAACAAAAGTAATTATGGGTTGAAATATTTACTGAATTGGGAGCATTGTTATTCACCTGAATATGGATTTGATTCAAAAAAAATCGATACAAGTATATTTTTATGAACAAACGTCTCCGCAAAAAGCTACACAAAGGTGAGTTCAGGCAGTATGGGTTTGAATTTTCGGTAGGGGAGTTGATGGATATGTGGAATTAATGAAATGGGGAGGTCTCATTTTCTTCAAACGCTGACAGGTGCTATTCCATTTTCTTCAAACCTGACAGCGTGCGAGCTTGCGAAGCACCTGTCAGGTTTGAAGAAAGCACTAGCATCGAATTAGGAACGTAAATTATTGATACTTAAATACAATCATATGTCAAAACCAGAACCGGTTCTCGAAAAAGGGAAGTTTTTCCATATTTACAACCGTGGGATCAATGGTTGCAATCTGTTTACAAGTGCCCAAACATATGAACACTTCCTAAGCCTTTACCAAAAATACATCCCACCCGTGGCCGATACTTATGCTTGGGTACTGATGCCCAACCACTTTCATCTTTTGGTGCGCATCAAAGAAAATGTTGTGTATAAGTATTCAAGTCCTTCTCCTTCTTCAAACGCTGACAGGTGCTTCGCAAGCTCTCCTTCTTCAAACGCTGACAGGTGCTTCGCAAGCTCGCACGCTGTCAGGTTTGAAGAAGGTAGGTTCGACGATTTAAAATGGGAAACGATTGACCTATCGAACCGCGATCCAGACCTGTCAGCGTGCGAAGCTCCTGACAGCGTCGGATTTGGACTACAAAACAATATTTTACAAAACGGCGAAGCTCCTGACAACGTCGGATTAGGACTAGCAAACCACATTTTACGAAATGGCGAAATCCCTGACAGCGTCGGATTAGCAAAAGTCCCCAATCCAACCCATCATTTCTCCCACCTGTTCAATGCCTATTCCAGGAACTTTAACAATTTCACAAGCCGACATGGTTCCTTATTCGAAAGACCTTTCGACCGCAAGGAAATTATCGACACCCATCATTTTAAACGGATGGTTTTATATATCCATAATAATCCTGTCCATCACAAATTTGTGGAACACGCCATGGACTATCCTTGGTCATCGTATTTAACATTCGTATCTACGAAATCATCTCATATTCAACATGATGTTGTGATAGGATGGTTCGATGGTCAGGCAAATTTCGAAACTGCCCATGAAGACCGTTTTGAAGATTTGGATTTCGAAAAATGGTTGGGATTGGAATAAGTTGCATTAATTCCTGTATGATTCTAAATTTCAACTATATATGGTACACTACATCGAATAATTGATCAAATAAATCTGATTAGCAATAATATTATATAAATCGTAAACGTTATCAGCAATGAATATACAATCATTAACAGATCTTTTCCAATCCCTGGGCGACAAGCAAAAGAGCGATTATCTTTATGGTTTGCTCGAAAAGGATGATACTACCAGGTTGGCATTTATTGAGCATTTCAAAACCATTTACGAGCAGGTGCGAATTGAAAAGGAGGTCGATTTTTCCTTCGAAGAGAGCATCTTATCAATTCTCGAAAAGGCAGAAGAGGTATCCGATACTTTGGGGGAACTTGATTTTGAGGAGACCGACTGGGACCGTTGGCAAGGGTCGGATCATTACACGCCTGATTATGAGATTGCCCAAAGTGTGGCAGAAGATGAAGCTTCGGAGGTTTTTGAAGATTATGCTAATGACTTGTCGGCAGTTTTACAAACCGGCAACCTGATAGACATTGTATCTGATTTTACCGCTGTCTTTCACGGAATCAAATGCGCCGAAATAAACGATCCCGACAACAATCTGGGTGATCCGGCCAACGATTATTTCCTCGACATCCTAAAAGATATCTTATCTACAAATCAGAAAAAGTTGGAAGCCCGCATGTTTTCCACAAGCGACTGCCGGAATTCAATAGAGCTTACATTCCGTTTTAATGCTTTATATTATAGCGACAAAAAGAAATATGTCAAATTCATTTCTGAAATTTTCATCCCAACAATCAACAATAAAACGGATGCAAGCCAAGTTTGGTCAATGAAAGAGGAATTCAATTTCCCGTTGAACATCGTCCCAAAATTGTTGAACAAAGTGACAAGGTTGATCGGTGACAAAAAAATATGGATCGAAAGCCTGGAATCCAGCTTCTTGCAAGATTTCGATTCTTCGATCGAATTGATGGAACATTATCTTGCCACCGATCCTGACAAATTTGAAAATACGGCTTCGGATCTCTGGATTAAATACAGGGATAGCTCTTTAGAATATTTATTGGATAGGGTAAAAAAAGGGACAGCTTTTCATCTTAAAATACTGAAAGCATTTGTTATCAGGGAGGGGAACAGTAAAAGTTTGGATTTGCTTAAAGACTATCTTTCGCCACTTGAAATTGAGCAATTTATCGACACATTGGCAAATAGCAATACCAAGGCATTGTTTTATGCAAGCGAAAGATGTTTTGATAAACTAATCAGTTTGATTGATGACAATTGTTTTAATCATCGCGATACCTATTACTCCATTAGATTTGAGGATGCAATTGTCTTTTTATTTGCCGAACGGCCAGAAGTTGCCTGGACTCTAATTAAAAAAATGATATCCAATACAATAGAAAAAAGTCGGTCCAGGGATGCTTATGCATATATTGCAAAATTGCTAATCCTGTCACGTCAGATTGTAGGAATGGATGGTGAGATCAATACTCTGACAATGAGTTGTTACAACCACCGGCCTAATCTGTCGGCATTAAAGGATGAATTCAGGAAAGCAGGTTTGGTTTAAACGATATTGAACATGATAACCGGGACTCAACTCAATTATTTGATGGTCTGCCACCGCAAACTGTGGCTCTTCAGCAATGGTATCCAGATGGAACAAAACAGCGAACTTGTCGAAATGGGCAAGCTGATCCATGAAACCACATATGCTGACCGGCCTGAACGGTTTCAGGAATTGGAGATCGGCCCTGTGAAGATCGACTTCTACGACAAACGCAACAAGGTCATCCACGAAATTAAAAAATCGGACAAGCTCGAAGATTCGCACATCTGGCAGGTAAAGTACTATATCTGGCTTATGGAGCTAGCAGGCGTAGAGGGTGTTAAGGGGATACTTGAATATCCGAAACTTCGCCACACACAAGAGGTGCTGCTAACTGGCCAGGACCGGGTGGCTTTGGGGGCGATGGTTATAGAAATAGAAAAGATTGTTGCTTCGGAGCATTGCCCTCCACGTGTCAAAACAGGGAAGTGCAAGAACTGTTCCTATTTCGATTTTTGTTTTGCTGGCGAAGAATAAATGGGTTATTTTAATTATATACCTACAAATACTTGATTAACAATACTTACCAATACTTTTCTGATGAAGAAAACCTATTATCTGTTTAATCCAGGTCGTTTGAACCGCAAGGACAACACCCTGCAATTTATCGCTTTTGACGAAAAGGGGATAGAACAACCTGCCCGGTATTTGCCCGTCGAGAATATTGACGAGCTGTATGTTTTCGGTTCGTTGGATGCCAATTCGGCGCTGTACAATTTTCTGGGCCAGCAGCAAATCCCCGTCCATTTTTTCGATTATTTTGAAAATTACACAGGTTCGTTTATGCCCCGCGAATCGCTGTTATCGGGCAGGATGCTGATCACGCAGGTGAAGGTACAGCAGAACAAAGCAAAGAGACAGGAGGTTGCACAATTGATTCTCGAAGGTGCTGCCTTTAATATGGTCAAGAACCTGCGTTACTACAACAGCCGGGGTAAAGACCTCGAACCGATTATTGAAATCATGAACAGTTTATCCTCCAAAATCAAAGATACGGTTGCCATCGACGAACTGATGGGTATCGAAGGGAATATCCGCAAGAACTATTATGAGGCTTTTGAATTGATTATTAATGATTTCAGCATGGATGGACGAAGTTATCGCCCACCGAAGAACGAGGTGAATGCGTTGATCTCTTTTGGGAATATGATGTGCTATAGTCAGTGCCTGAGGGCAATTCACCAGACCCAGTTAAACCCGACAGTCAGTTTCCTGCACGAACCGGGAGAGCGTAGGTTTTCGCTTTCGCTCGACCTTGCTGAGATCTTCAAACCTTTGCTGGTTGACCGAGTTATATTTAAGGTATTGAATAAGAAAGAGATACAGACCCAACATTTTGAGGAGTCGGTAAACAGGGTGTTGCTCAAACCCAATGGCAAAAAGATTTTCGTCCAGGCTTTTGAGGATCGGCTTATTGAAACCATCAAGCACCGGACGTTGGATCGCTCGGTGAGTTACAAGCATTTGATAAAGCTCGAATGTTACAAATTGCAGAAGCATATTTTGGGTATCGAGCAATACAAACCATTCAAAATGTGGTGGTGAGGGGCTTGGGGCAGGGAGCTTGGGGTGAGGTGAAAAGGAGGCTTTGGAACGGAGATGGAGAGAATGGGAGATGGAGAGAATAGGAGAAAAGGAGAAGGGAGACCGGAGAAGGGAAAATGGAGAGGGAGAGAATAGGAGAACTAATGATTTGGAAATTTTTATTGAAAAGAAATGTATATCATTGCGGTTTACGATATTGGGGAAAAGCGGGTGGGAAAGATGTTGAAGTTGTGCAGGAAGTACCTGAATTGGATCCAGAACTCGGTTTTTGAGGGAGAAATTACGGAGGTAAAGTTGGAGGAGCTAAAAATACGGGCGGCCAGTATTATGGATGAAGAGACCGACAGTTTGATTTTCTTTAAGACCCGTCAGGAGAAATGGCTTGACAAAGAGATTGTTGGAAAAGAAAGATGCAGTTTGGATAATATGCTGTAATACTGTATGTTGTCTAACAGATCCGTTGTCGGATCGAAAGTATGGGTGATATTTTCGCGGAAAATTGCAATAGGTTATAGACCTGTTTGTTCTTTGACATGTTGATAATAAGTGGTTTAGCATAAGTTGTCGATCTTCGGGTAATTTCAGGTTATTGGGGATCGACAATTTTTTCAGTAATATTTTTAATTGAGCAATTTGCAACATATTGGAAATCATTGTTATTTTTGTAGTTGTCGAACGACATTGAATCGCACCACTTTGGAATTGAAACTTCAAAGATGCACCGTCCAAACAAGCACCGTTCAACCATTGAATCGCACCACTTTGGAATTGAAACGAAATTGGCCAGCTTTTTCTGCCATCAATCTTTTTCATTGAATCGCACCACTTTGGAATTGAAACGCGGCACAAGAACATATACCAACGGGGAATTTATTCATTGAATCGCACCACTTTGGAATTGAAACTCAGCTACAACGGTACAAGATTTAATTGATTTGGCCATTGAATCGCACCACTTTGGAATTGAAACTATTAACAAAAATAGGGATTGAGTTTATTTTTGTTCATTGAATCGCACCACTTTGGAATTGAAACGTCGAAGAAAATATAACTTCAAAAAAGTTACTCGACATTGAATCGCACCACTTTGGAATTGAAACCTGTTTTGACGGGTAACGCATATATTTCAAATGTCATTGAATCGCACCACTTTGGAATTGAAACAAAGAGGCAAGAAGAACTTTGGCCGCTATCCTTTGCATTGAATCGCACCACTTTGGAATTGAAACATATAATAGTCAGGTTCTTCTGTAGCCTTACGCTAACATTGAATCGCACCACTTTGGAATTGAAACGGTAACCTTCCGTACCAAGCTTTTCGTAGAGCAGTTTCATTGAATCGCACCACTTTGGAATTGAAACTAATTTGGCTGCGGTTCTGGTTTTACCTCCTGTTGTCATTGAATCGCACCACTTTGGAATTGAAACTTACATGTCACTGTAAGGTTTCCATCAATGCAGTTACATTGAATCGCACCACTTTGGAATTGAAACGAATTGGATTGTTAGTAGTCGCGGCAGGTTCTTTGGCATTGAATCGCACCACTTTGGAATTGAAACTTCGGGAAACATTGGAAGCTGTTTTAAAGCCATTTGCCGCATTGAATCGCACCACTTTGGAATTGAAACTGCATCTTTGAACGCTGCATCTTTGAACCGTGCATCCATTGAATCGCACCACTTTGGAATTGAAACCAAATCCGACAGCCGCACCGACAGGAAGCGCAGCACACATTGAATCGCACCACTTTGGAATTGAAACTAAATGAAGAGAGACGAGCAAAAATAGCAGAATTACATTGAATCGCACCACTTTGGAATTGAAACTGAAATGAAAGCTGTTAATAAAGCGGTTGAAGATCACATTGAATCGCACCACTTTGGAATTGAAACTCACTTGGCTTGGCTCAATCGCTTCAAGTGTTTACATTGAATCGCACCACTTTGGAATTGAAACTTGAATTTTTTGAAAGCGGGTAATTATTGCTTTCACATTGAATCGCACCACTTTGGAATTGAAACAATTAAGACGGTTTCCCCTCTTACTATTACCTCAGCATTGAATCGCACCACTTTGGAATTGAAACTTTTTAACCGTTTTTTGATTTCATTAATACAAAATTCATTGAATCGCACCACTTTGGAATTGAAACACAGTTTTTCAATTCTAATTCGGTTGTGCAATTGTTGACATTGAATCGCACCACTTTGGAATTGAAACATTTGAGTTCAGCCTATTTGAGTTCAGCCAATTTCATTGAATCGCACCACTTTGGAATTGAAACTTGTTTACCCCTATTTGTAAAGTCGGTTTGTACCAATCATTGAATCGCACCACTTTGGAATTGAAACCTGGGAGGCATGGTGGACTTTGGATCATCTGACAGCCATTGAATCGCACCACTTTGGAATTGAAACATGGTATTAATTGAAGCGGCTAAAG
>JBAXWR010000195.1:0-13625 GCA_037128295.1 Mariniphaga sp. | reverse complement strand
AAGTTGGCCGTTTACTAGATCTTGAAGGAATTGCCCTTCGTGCCGGCCACCACTGTGCCCAACCGGCCCTGAGAAGGCTGGGTGTCGAAGCGACAGTCAGACCGTCGTTTGCGTTTTACAATACCAAAAGCGAAATTGACAGGTTGGTGGTAGCTGTTCGTAAGATACAGTATATCAGATAGAATTAATAATTCCAATTAAACTAAATCCGCTTCGTGCGGATTTTTTTGTTTTTAGTATTTCGGATTCAGCTAAATTTTCCATATCCTCCTTAACCGTATCAATAATAATACAGTCCATTAATTGCTTTTGACTTTTATTCAAACTACTTTGGGGGAGACTGATAATAAAACTTTTGTTGGCTGAAGCCAATTCAAAACGAAAGGAAAAAATTAATAAAATGATACTTATGGATTTAAAAAATCAACTCATTTCAGCACTTCTTGATCAACTTAAAAGTGAATCTGCTGAAATTCTAGTACAGAATGTAAAAAAATACAATACTGAAGGCCATACAAATGAAGATGGTAATGATGATATTTTTCCCTATACCACCGGAAATCCTCTACGTACAACGCTAAAAACAAAAAAAAAATTCTCCCGACTTTTGCAATTATCTTCTGACAAAGGCTTTACATTAATTTTGCTAATAGGAGCATTTACTATTATTGGAATTATCGTTTCATTATTTTATTTTGGAGGTAGATTTATTAGTAATCTATTTGCGATTAGTTTGCTTATTTCAATTTTAGCTGAGATAGGGATAATTGTAATTATTATCATAATTATCCTATTGGCTAAATCAAGGCGGGGAGATGCGTGTTATGTACCTTATGATAATGATTCTGGTTATGAAGCTTTTACAGCCAATTACGAAATTGATCAATCACCTTCCGGACTTTTTGGCACAAAGATTAAAGGCTGCTGTCATACAATAATTTTGTCTTTAGTGACATTTTTTATTCTTGGAATTATTGTTGCTCTTTTATATTTCGAAGGTAGATTTATTAGTAGTGAATTCGGCATAAATCTATTTGTTTCCATTTTAGTTGAATTGGTGATTATTATTGTTCTTTTAATAACAATTTTTCTCACTACATATTTAGTCTGGTATATATATTCAAGATACGAGAAAAGATTTAATTCAATTAAGCCTAAAGATATAGAAGCAAAGAAAGAGTTTGACGATGATGTTTATTACATAATCTCAAATACCTACGAAACACTTAGTGTTTTTAAAAATGAAAGAGAAAGACAAGCAAAAAGTAGCTTCAATGCTGCATTAAGTTTAATTATTGCAGGAATCTTCATTGTTTTTTTAGGTGTTTATTTATTATTTAAAAAAAATGTGACTGAAGGTTCTCTAACCTCCGGAGTTGGTGCTATTTCAAATATTCTTGGTGGTACGATAATTAAGTTTTATCGAGATACTAATAACAGAATGGATAAACTTAATAATGACCTATTTGTCCTTAATTCTGCAAAAGTTCAATATTCAATGATACTTAAAATTAGCGATAATAAAAAAAGAGATTGTGAGCTAAGCGAATTAATCAGGTCAATTGGGAGAATAAAAAGTAATGGCAATGGAGTATAGTCCTAAGCCCGGAATGGAAAAAATGATCAAGTCTGGGATGAAATATCCTTGTGGTAGATGCATTTATCCGGTGTAAAATATTTGAAAACCCAAACAAGTACAACTATGCTACTACCTGATAATATTCATCCTGAAAAAAGCATTTACTATAACGGTGCATTTGTAATTAAATCTTTAAAGAAGGGGAAGTGTTACAAAATGCTGGACTTATTTCAAGAGGTCAAAGCAAATATGGAAATGTCATTTTCTGTATTTATACTATGCTTAGACTGGTTGTATTTAATAGATGTGGCAAAACTGAACCCTAAAGGAGAAATTGAGTTATGTTCATAAAATCATTATCTATAACAAGCGGAGCAAAAATCATTCGTGAAATTGAATTTCATAATGGGCTGAATTTGATTGTTGATGAAAGCGAACATCAGATAACTGGCAATAGTGTTGGCAAAACTACGGTTCTTAAATTGGTTGATTTTTGCCTAGGCGCTGATGCTAGAAATATTTATGTTGATGAGGAATCGAAAAAAGCGGATGATGTTGTAAGGAGTTATCTAATTAATGAGAAGGTATTGATAATACTTGAATTGACTACAAGTTTAGAAAACGATAATAGTAAAAAGGTAATAATTGAAAGAAATTTTCTACCTAGAGGGAAAGATCAGATTAGAAGAATAGATGGAAAGCAGCTAACAGAAGAAGAGTTTGAGATGACATTATCAAACTTAGTTTTTCCTGAACATCTGACCTCTACACCAAGCTTTAGGCAAATCATTTCCCACAATATTAGGTATAGGGATAAAAGCTTAAGTAACACATTGAATACACTGCCATTTGGTAAGCCCGAACAATATGAATCCTTATATCTATTTTTATTTGGGTGTGATTTTATAAAGGGTAATAGTAAACAAGAAGTGATCACAAAACTAAAACAGGAAGATACTTTCAAAAACAGACTAGAAAAGAATCAAACCAAAACTGCCTATGAAGCTACATTAGCGTTAATTAATAACGATATTGAAGAACTAAACAAAAAGAAAAGTAGTTTCAACTTAAATGAAAACTTTGAAAAGGACTTAGACAGTTTGAACGAAATTAGATATAATATCAATAAATTGAGTTCGATTATCGGTAAGTTGAATATTCGTAAAGACCTAATAAAAGAAACTGAGGAAGAGCTTAAGTCCAGCAAGTCAGGCATAGACCTGAGACAATTAGAGATTATTTATGAACAGGCAACAAATAAGGTAACTACAATCCAAAAATCATTTTCAGACCTTGTTGCTTTTCATAATACGATGATTGAAGAAAAGGTTAAATTTATTACCAAAGAACTGCCTGCGCTTGAAAAATCAATTACTGAAAGTAATAAAACGCTGAAACGATTACTTTCAGAGGAACAAAAGTTAACAAATGCAATTTCAAAAAGTGATTCCTTTGATGAACTGGAAAAAGTAATAAGTGAGTTGACTGAAAAACACAGAAAGAAAGGTGAATATGAAAATATCATTCAACAGTTAAATGAGGTTGAATCTAACATTAAGATCTTTAACAAGCAACTAAATGAAATTGATAATGAGCTTTTTAGCGATAGTTTTGAACATGTGGTAAAAACACAACTAAATAAATTTAACAAACATTTTGCTTCAATTTCAAATGAATTGTACGGCGAGCAGTACGCTGTTAAACCCGATATTATAAGAAATAAAAAAGGTCAGAGATTGTATAAATTCAGCTCCTTCAATGCAAACATGAGCTCAGGCAAAAAGCAAGGAGAAATTTCTTGTTTTGATTTGGCTTATACCTTATTTGCTGACGAAGAAAATATTCCATGTTTACATTTTCTGTTGAACGACAAAAAGGAGCTAATGGACGATAAACAGTTAGTTAAGATTTCTGAGTTTGTCAACCGAAACAATATTCAATTTGTAGCCTCCATTCTTAAAGACAAACTTCCAGAGGAGATTAACAAGGAAGAATTCTTTGTTGTAAAGCTATCCCAAAACGATAAATTGTTTCGAATCGAAGGAAAATGATGCGAAAACAAAGTAAACTCTTCGTTGTATTGGAAGAGTTATAACGAATTATCTCAGCAAATAAAAAGCCGAAACACCAAGTTGTTGTGACAGATGACACTACATTTTTATCAAATGGAACTGAACGACTTTAAAACAGAATTGAAAAATTGGAAATGGTCAAGGTACAAAGCAATCAACTTTGCGATTGGCGCTTCGGCCTTGCTCATTTACGAATTTATCGGACGACCCTATTATAGGCCTTATATCTATGACAATAAAATATACGACTTTCATATTGCTGATACGTTGGGAAATACCTTTGGAACTTTACCAACCCTGTTTTTTTTGGTTGCTATTCTTTCAAAAGACACAATAAAGGGAAATTACTTAATCAAACTCGGGACTTTTAGCGTAGTCGTTTTTGAACTTGCCTCTCCTTTGTTGGGCAAACCCATTGACATTTGGGACATTGTTGCCACAATCATCACCGGTTTATTTAGTTACCTGATTTACAATTTAATCTTTAAGGAAAAATTTTTAAAATAGGAGCGATTAACAGTCAATCAAGTATTTGATCGCTTTTCGGAGAGCTTTTCCAAATCACCACCAGACCAAGGCTCTTCTCCGTTACAATTTATTGGCATCGAATTTACCCTTCAATAAAAATAACCTCACTGAACAGTTTCCTAAGTCACGGAAATTTGTATTTTCGCACTTTTTAAGTATCTATGACAAATCCGTTATGGACATTCATGCACGGAAATGCCACAGAGTAAATTTAATCGAATGATATGTTTCAAAATATTTGTATTTTTATTCTGATGGTTATTCTTGGAATTTCTTGTCAGAGCCCTGGAAATAAGAAGGCTCCTGTCAAAGAAAGAGTTCCGGAGGTGCAAAATATGAAACCGGAAAATACATTGCCTGATATTACTGGTGTGTACAGATTGCCTGAAACACGCTGCGACCTGGTGATTACCTTTATCAGGGAGTCCGATGGTTTCAAGTACTACATTAAAGGTGAACACCTTGATGTTGAAGGAAAAGCAATCGTTTCAGCAGAGCAGGGGGAGATTTATGTAACTTTTGATGGTCCTACCGGGGGAAGCAATAAACCGAATACCCTCAGCGGCCTTTACGCCAACAATACCCTGACCATTCAGAATACCGGAAATGCTCAGAACCAATATACTTTTTTTGAAGATTGTCCCGATAAATACCTGGAATTTAAAAAGAATTGATTATTAGGATTTTGCTATTTTAGTCTATAAGACATATCGTATAAAAAGATTATAGCTTCAGCTATCGCGGAAACCGAAAAGCGTAAAGAGTAGGTGAAAAATTTAATGAGAAAAATATGAGAAAAATTATTGTAATGTGTTCAGTATTAGTTTTCGTTGCTTCAACAGTTATGGCAACAATTCCAATTATGAAAGTTCATAAGGAATCTGAAAAAGCGAAACGTGCCGATGGTAAACCCTGGAGCTGTGCCATGTGCCATGGTAAAGCTGGAGAACCGGCAAATGCAGATTTTATGGCCAACAAAAAGGCTGATGTAAAAGGTTACAAAAAGGGCGAAGCCAAACATGGTGAATTGAAAAACAATGCACTTTGCAAAGAATGCCATAAATAATAAAGCCAATGACCAAATACAAAATTGTTTTTGTATTTGGTCATAACTTTTGAATTTTAATTGACAGTTCGGTCTATTCAACTATCTCAACCCTTTAAACTGTTTCCGATATTGTGAAGGGGGCATCCCGGTAATCCGCTTGAACTGTTTGTTGAAATGGCTCAGGTTGTTGAACCCACTGTCCAAACCGACCTCTATAATACTTAATTCATTGTCCAACAATAGATTACAGGCGAGTTCTATTTTAATCCGGTTGAGGTACTCAAAAATGGTCATGCCCACATTATCCTTGAAAAAACGGCACAACGACCCTTCGGCCATATTTACCAAATCTGCCAAAGCCATAAGATTGACCTCTTCCCGATAATTGTTCATCAAGTATTCGTGAATTGTAGCAATGCGCTTATTTCCCGGTTTAAACCGCTTTCTCAGATAATCCTCGCTTGCCAACGCAATATTTGATTGGCTTTCCCCAATAATGTCCATCATCCTGAAAAACTGGACCATCCTTTCAAAACTCTTCAGGTAAGGAAGTTGAAGCATAATCTCACTGACTTCATTGAGTGTTTGATCCACAACCTGGATCCCCCTTTCGGAAAGTTCCAATGCTTTTTTGACATTTTTAAATTCGGGCAGTGCCAACAATTGTGGTGATAGCACATTTGATGTAAATTGGAGAAAAACCATTTCAAGTGTCCGGTTAGAGAATACCCTTGGTTCTTTATCGGCAATCCAGACATGCGGAAGATTGCGTCCCAAAAATACAAGATCCCCAGGCTGAAATTCTTCGATCGAATCAGCGACAATCCGTTTACCGGTTCCTTCGGTTATAAAACTGATCTCATAATTGTTATGGTAATGCCAGGTACTTTTCTCCAGATTGTCCTGGAAAACTCCGATAAAGAAGGATTCATTCTCCTTTAATAACCTTGTTTCGAGTAAAGCTGTCATAATGGTATCTGATGCACATTTTTTAAGTTCAATGTGAATATCGCACCGAAAGTAGTAAATATTGACGTGGATTTCACACCCTGTACCGGTTATTTTTGTCATATTATTAATAACCAATAACTAGGTTTGGAACAATGGATGAATTAATCGAAAAACTGCTGGAAGCCGTCGAATTTGGGAAAGTTGACCTGAAATCCCCTTATCCGCCTCAACTCAGGGGACAAGACGGCTCATACGAACTTACACAAAAAGCGATTGAGATGGGTGTTAATCCCCAATTGATTCTCGAATCGGCCCTGATACCCGCCATGGAAAGGGTTGGTAAGAAATTTTCTGAAAACAAGATTTTTGTGCCGCAGATGTTGATGTCTGCCAAGGCCATGGGGGCTTCGATGGTGCAATTGAAACCATTTTTTGCATCGGGAAGCATCAAGACAAAAGGAACCTTTATTATCGGAACGGTTAAAGGTGACCTGCACGACATCGGCAAAAACTTGGTTGCCATGATGGTGGAAGGTGGTGGTTGGTCGATTATCGATTTGGGTGTGGATGTCAATGCCGACCGTTTTGTTGAGGCATTGGAAAACAATCCCGGAGCAGTAATCGGCTTATCTGCCCTACTGACAACTACGATGGTCAATATGGGAGAGATTGTGACAAGGATCAAAGCCCAAAATGCCGATACGAAAGTATTGATCGGAGGCGCACCTGTCAATGATGAATTCTGCCGGAAAATTGGTGCCGATTTCTATGCTCCAGATCCTCAGAAAGCTGTTGAATATTTAAATAAGATAGCATCATGAAATACAAAAGCTTAATTATCAATAATCCCGAAGATTTAATGTTCGGGACAGCCCCAAAACCGGTAAAGACCCGGCGGGGACTGGAAATAGGTGGCGGACAGGTTTATGCTGAACTGAATTTTACTTTGCCGATCATGAGCATCAACGACGGTACGTTGAAGGAGGTTTACAACCATTACCGTGAGATTGCAGAAGGGGCACTCGAACATGCTGTGCATTTGAATTCCAAAGGAGTAGTCCTCGAATTTGAAACATTGCTTGAAATGACAAAAACACCTTCCATCGGTGTGGAGATTGTAAAAATCATGAACGACATCTGCGAAGACTACTACCAGAAACATGGGTTAGCCTCCGAGATCAGATTGACACCCAATGACCTTCGCGAATTTGAGCGCCCGGCTTTGCAGCGTACTTCAAAATTTCTTGAACCGATGGTTGAACTTTTTGAACGTGGCATGATGGCAGGAGGAGACCTGTTATCGATCGAGAGTACCGGAGGCAAAGAGGTTTCTGATGAAGCGCTGATGATGTGCGATGTAAAAGGTGTCCTTTTTGCATTGGCAGTTCTGGGTGTCAGGGATATGCAATTTTTATGGGGCAAGATTGTTTCCCTGGCAAACAAACATGGGAAGATTGCTGCCGGCGATTCGGCCTGTGGATTTGCGAATACGGCCATGGTACTGGCTGAAAAGAAATATATCCCAAAGGTGTTTGCCACCTTGGTGCGTGTGATTTCAGTGGTCAGGTCGATTGTTGCCATGGAACAAGGGGCTGTGGGTCCGGACAAAGATTGCGGTTATGAAGGGCCATTCTTAAAAGCGATTACAGGGATTCCCATTTCAATGGAGGGTAAGACGTCCGCCTGCGCACACTTTAGCCCACTTGGAAATATTGCTTCAGCCTGTGCCGACTTGTGGAGTAACGAATCGGTCCAAAATATCAAGCTCCTTTCGGGAATGGCCCCAACTGCTTATCTCGAACAACTGGAATACGATGCCCGTTTGATGAACGAAGCTTTGCGTGCCGGGAAAATGCACTGCTCAATCCTTCAGCAACTGTTGGTCTCCTCTGATATCTATACCGATCCGCAGGCATTGATCCTTGCGCCAGAGAATGTCATCCGGATTTCAAAGGCCATGGTCAAAGGCGATTCGTATGTTGCCAATGCCCGTGACGGTGCACTGACGGCTTTGGATATCATTGAGGAAGCCTTACTTTCCGGGAAAATGAAACTTCCGGAAATGGAAACAAGTTTCCTTCCGATCTTCCGCGACGACCTGAACTCCATACCCGACAGCGAAAACGATTTCATTGCGATGATGTTGCCGATGTTGGATCCCGGGAAGTTTATCCTTTCGGAATACGGGTTGTAGCTGGCGGCTTGCGGTTGGCTACTGGCAGCTCGCATCTTGCGGCTGGCTTGGTTTGGTGCAGGGATAATGTTAAGTTTGCATGGATAAATATGTGGAATACCTAGAAAAGGTGCAGCGCACCAGTTATATTTGTAGAAAAATAAGGCACATTTAAACAGGAGGTGCAGCGCACCGGAATATTTGTCAAAATTGATTTGATATTTCGGTGTTCTGCACCTTTTATTGAACGATCAGCTTATTTTCTACAAATATTTCGCAGCGCTGCTGCTTCCTGTAAAAATTGACAATGAACGCAATATCCGTTAATATCATTTCAGGTTTTTTGGGATCGGGGAAGACCACCTCCATTATCAGGCTTTTGAGTCAACGAACAGTGAACGATTCCTGGGCGATCATTATCAATGAATTTGGCAAAGTTTCCATTGATTCCCAAACATTGATCAATTCCGGTTTAAACAATTCAGACCTGTTCGATATTTCGGGGGGATGCATCTGCTGTTCTGCAAAAATCTATTTTCGGGAGGACCTTGAGAAAATTGTCGCTTCAAGTAAATACAACCGGATCATTATTGAACCGAGTGGTTTAGGGGGAATTGAAATGGTCTCGGAGATCGTTGAAGCCAATCCACTGCTCAGGTTACTTCCTACCATTTGTCTCGTTGATATCCTGATGACCCAAAACCAAAAGCTTCAACGGCTACCCATTTACCTGACACAAATCAGGAAAGCGTCAATCATCGCCTTTACAAAGTGTGACCTGACAAAGGATGAGAACGAATTAAATGGCCTAATCGGACAATTCAAAAAAAACTTTCCCGATAAGTTATGCTTAGCGATCAGGTCTGACTGCGATTTTTCCTTGTTGTTTAAAGATTTAGAGACCTTACCGACTTCTAAAGATGGGAAATTCCAGAGTGTTTTTTTCACCAGTCAGGATTTGAACGATACAAATTTCAGGGAAGAGGTATTTACATCCGGACCAGAAAAGGTTTTTGACCTCCAAAAAATGGCCTCGTTTTTCTCAGCCAACCCCTCAATTGTAAGAAGCAAAGGATATTTTAGAACAATAGTAGGTTGGCATTTTTACAATTACACCTTGACAGGATTTCATTCAGAACCCTGGGAAACCAAAGCTTTTAGCCAGTTTGTCATCATTTCAATGGGTAATGAAGCAATCGAAAGTCAGTTTTTTTTCAATGAAACAGAAGGTCAGCCTTAACCGGAAAATCTCAAAACTGCTCTAAAAACCCTGAAAATACCCAATATTGGCTAATAAATATACCCAATATTGGGTATTTGTGATTCATTTAATGATCCTCACTTTTGCAGTGTTATTAAATGTTAAAAATATGAAAGCAACTTTATTCCACTCCACACCACTCAGAGCATCATCTGCATCTTTAGGAATTAAAGGTTGTTGTTGCTGTAGCCACTCCTCCCGAATGCGAATGTGTACGATTTAACAGCTTACTTCAAAAAATCATTTCTATTCTATTCCACCATCAGTTTTGTTGAAGTTAGCATTCGCTAAAGTTTCCCTGTTCAATTATTTTTAAGAAACGAGCAATTGGTACAATTATGCCCGGCCGGAAGCCATTGGGGATTGTCTGCTCATTAAATTCTATTTAAACATGAAAAATAAAATTAAGTTAATTGCAATTATTTTCTGCCTGCTGATCCCATTTATCTCTTTTGGAGATGAAGAGATTGGGGTTCAGGGCATTGTGTTATCAAAAAGTGACAATACCCCGTTAGTAGGGGCAATCGTGGTGATCAAAGGAACCACTGTAGGAACTGCAACCGATTCAGAAGGTAAGTTTTCAATCTCTGCATCCTCAGGAAGAATTCTGATCGTTTCATATGTAGGATTTGAAACACAGACTTTTGTTATTCATGATAATTCATTTATCACAGTCGCCTTAAATGAAATTCATAGTCAATTGGATGAGGTAGTAGTAACGGCTCTTGGGATCAGTAAGGAAAAGAAATCTTTGGGATATGCCGTTCAGGAAATCAAAACTGAAAGCATCACCACTGCCCCTGAGTCGAATCTTGTGAATTCTTTGTCGGGTAAGATAGCCGGAGTCAATGTAACCAATAGTCAGGGAAACATGGGATCGTCAAGGATCGTGATCCGCGGCGAGACTTCGATTGCCGGGAACAACCAACCGCTCTTTGTTGTGGATGGTGTCCCGGTTGACAATTCGCAATTGACAACCTCTGACGCTTCCCGCGATTTTGCCAATGCAATCTCAGACATTAACAGTGAAGATATTGAGAGCATCAGTGTTTTGAAAGGGCCAAATGCAGCAGCTTTGTATGGCTCAAGGGCTGCAAGTGGGGTTATCCTGATCAAAACAAAAACAGGAAGAAGCAGAAAGAAGTTAGGTGTTAATATCTATTCAAGGACAACATTCGAAAGTGTTCTTCAACTTCCAAAATATCAAAATGGTTATGGCCAGGGTTCGGGTGGCGCATTCTCATACGTTGATGGCAAAGGTGGCGGTATCAACGATGGTGTAGATGAGAGTTGGGGTCAGAAACTGGATGGAAGACTGATTCCTCAGTTCAATTCTAATGGCGTACCAGTACCCTTTGTGGCCCATCCGAACAATGTGCGTGATTATTTTGAAGTCGGACAGACACTTAGCAATGGCATTTCAATTGCAGGTAACGACGAGAAATTTGACTATCGGTTTTCCTATAACAACACCAGCCAGAAAGGAATCTCACCCAATACCGATCTGGGAAAAAACTCTTTTGGGATCAACAGCAGCTATAAAATCCTGCCCAATCTCGAATTAAGTACAGGAATCAACTACATCAATACCAGCTCCGATAACCTTCCGGCAGCTTTTGGGAAAAGGGCGACAAGTACAATGCTCCAGTTTTCATGGTTTGGCCGTCAGGTGGATATTAGCCAATTGAAGAATTACCGCGATACAAATGGAAATCTGATCAACTGGAACAACAGCTATTACAGCAACCTCTATTTCATAGCCAACGAAAACACCGTTTCGCAGCGTCGCGACAGGTTGATCGGCAATGTCAATCTGAATTACAAAATCACAGACGAACTGACAGCGAATTTCCGTATCGGGAACGACTACTATAATGACCACCGCAAATTAAAAATTGCTTTTGGCACAAACGGTACACCATTTGGCTCATATCAGGAAATTGGATATACTGTGAATGAGCGCAATACAGAATTAACACTGAATTACAAAAAAGCAGTTACTGATGATTTCAGCGTGGAAATTTTGGGTGGAGGCAATTTATTGGATAGTTATTATGAAGAAAACAATCAGACTGCCCCTAAGTTGGCTGTGAGGGATGTCTATTCATTGACTAATTCCCGCGACCCATTGCTCTCATCCAACTATTTCAGCCGTCAGAAAAAGAACAGCGTGTTTGCATCAGGACAAATCGGATACAAGAATTATGCTTTCCTGAACCTGACTGCCAGAAACGACTGGTCATCCACGTTGCCTATCAACCACAACTCCTATTTCTATCCCTCTGTCAACGGAAGCCTTGTGGTTAGTCAATGGCTTGATATTAAAAGCAATATACTGTCATTCCTAAAAATCAGGGGAGGTTGGTCACAGGTTGGTAAAGATGCCACTGCCTATCAATTGTTGGATACCTATCCTTTCAATGCCCCGTTTGGTGCCAATCCGTTGCTCACGGTCACAAATGCCTCTTTGAACTCGGACCTCAGGCCAGAAACTACGACATCCGCGGAACTTGGGGCCGAGATAGGATTATTCAACAACAATGTCAGGCTCGACCTGAGTTACTACAATACAAACAGTAAAGATCAGATTTTAAACGTGGACGTAAGTCCTGCAACAGGGTACAATTCAAAATTGCTGAACGCCGGAAAGATCAACAACAAAGGTTTTGAGGCTCAGTTAAGCTTTTTCCCACTGAAAGTGCAGAATGGTTTAACATGGGAAGTGACGGCAAACTTCAGCAAAAATAAAAGTGAAGTGCTTGAACTTGACAAGGAGGGTTTACTGACCGCTTACAGGATCGCTAACAGCGGGGCTCAGGTTCTGGCAGCTATCGGCCATCCTTACGGTTCATTGTTTGGGACTGCTTACAAAAGGAACGAAAAAGGTGAAATCATTGTAAAGCAAAACGGTTCACCGGATACCGATCCTAACAATAAATTCTTTGGGTCGTTCCAGCCCGACTGGATAGGAAGTATCACGAACTCATTCACCTATAAAAATTTCAAACTGAGTTTTTTGATCGATGCCAAAATTGGCGGATCAATTTATGATGGTACCTATTCGACAGGAATATATACCGGAGTTCTGGCACCAACCTTAACAGGCAGGGATGAAGAGAATGGTGGTCTGCCCTATTATTATCCCGGGAACGTAAAAACAGTGCTTCCGGTTCAACTTCCCACCCACACATCTGCAGCACCCTCGAATGAAGTTGTTTACCATGATGGGATGATCTTTGATGGTGTAAAAGCCGATGGGACTCAAAACACAACGATCCTTCCTGCCCAGAGCTATTGGAAATCGTTCAGGAATATTGCTGAAGCAAGTATCTTTGATGCCTCTTTTGTCAAATTCAGGGAACTGAGTATTGGATACAATCTGCCTAAAGAATGGGCCAAAGTTATTAAAGCCGAATCGGTCAACATTTCACTTATCGGACGGGACCTGTGGATCATCCACAAGAATGCACCTGATATCGATCCCGAAACAGCCAACAATACAGGGAATGCGCAAGGTTTGGAAAACCTTCAGCTACCCACGACCCGCAGTTATGGGTTCAGTGTAAACCTCAATTTTTAATGCATTAAATATCAAATAATTATGAAATATATTAAGATAGCATCCTATTTACTTCTTGCGCTTTCCTTTTCATCATGCGTAAAAGATCTTCAGGAGACAAATATCAATCCCAATGAAGCACAAATTGCCCAGCCCGATTACCTGTTGAGCAATGCCATCAAATCATCGTCTGATACCTATTGGGGCACAACGAACAATCTCGATGGAACTCTACTGTTTATTCAGCACGTTGCCAAGATTCAATATACTGAAATTGACAGGTATATAGCCACCAACACCACTTTTGAGAGTCATTGGAAAAGTCTTTATTCCGGTGGTTTAAGGGATCTGGCCGAAGTCATTGCAATTGGGGAGAAAGACAATAGCCCCAATTATATAATTAATCGGCACTTCAATCCATGCACTTTTTAATCGGTCTTTTGTTATCAATCGG
>JBAXWR010000194.1:0-13659 GCA_037128295.1 Mariniphaga sp. | reverse complement strand
TCCCAGTCTTTGGAGTTTAACAGGTCCGTTTTCTTGTTCTTATGGCTGCCAATGGGAGTGTGTTCAATAAATGTCTCATAGTCTTTTTTCAGTATAACGCGTGCAGTGAGAGAACTGGCCGTTGGGATCCCTAAAATGGAATTCCCATCGGAAATTGGCTGCTTCGTTGATCTTCCGGGAGTGTTGTTCCTTCCTTCTGCCGGTTTCCTGTTTCCCGGGTTTCTTTTCTCAGGTTTTTGGGCAAAACAATGAGTTGAAGAAACAAGCAAGAGTAAAATAGCAAGAAACTGTATCCTTAAGATGCCAAAGTTTTGGTTGCACATAATTGATTTATTTCAGGGTGCTTAATTTATTCCTTGAAATCGGTATTGTTTGGGACAATCCCCAAACTTCCCAGAAAGTCCATACAGGCAGCTTTCACATTGTAAATCTGACCTTTGTTTTCATGAACTGTCTTAATCGTTTCGATAAAGGATTGTTTATTCTCAACATAAAGCAAAAAATTAATGGCCATCAACGCGAGGTCCTTGTTATCGATTGCAATTTGCTTTTTCAGGTTTTCTGCTGCTACAGGGTTGTTGAACTCCTGGTAAGCGATGGCAGAAGCGGTGATTGCCACTGGTGGATAGGAATTATCCATGGCTTTAATAATCTTATTCTGAAAGGGTTTCAAGTCGGCCAGGGTTTGGGACCTTAAACCTAGGATGGCCCAGTACCGGACTATTTTATTTGTATTTTCCAATAGTTTGACTTGTTTTGCAGCAAACTCTTTTCCCCTGAAACCAGACAAGGAAGCCGCTTCGTAAACTTCACCAACCGGATAATTCGTATCTGACAACCGAAACTCATATGGCGTTGTTGTTGAAGGGATTAATCCGATTTCATATTCCGGAAGCAACAGAATATCACGCGACTGAAGGATCTCCGTTTTCAGTTGGCTTCGCATTTTTTCCAGTACCGGTTTGCAACTTGGATCATTCACCAGGTTTTTGGTTTCCCAGATGTCATTTTCAATATCGTAAAGAAACTCTGCCGGACGGTCTTCAAAAAGATTTTTCTGTAATTGATTTAATTTGTTGTCTGACAGGTCTTTGCGCATTTGCTGCTTGATTTCGCCAATTTCCATGTAGCGGATATAGCGTGCCTGGGGCATAAATGGCATAAAATTGCGCGAATACATGTATTTACCATTTGTAACGCTGCGTATCAGGTCAATGCCATTATCTGAGCGATCGGAGGATAAGACCAGATGATCGGCAGGTTTTGAACGATTTTTACCCAGCAATTTCCTACCGGTTAGATAATCGGGAACCGCACCTCCCGCAAGATTGATCAATGTAGGTGCCAGATCTTCAAAATCGATCAATTCATCGGTTACAGCACCACCGGTTCCCCATGGCGACAGGTGTTTGTACATTTCAGGAAACCAGATCACAAAGGGGACACGATAGCCAAAATTGATCCCATTGGTTTTGCCCCTTGGAACACCTTCGCCATGATCGGCATAGAAAAAGATAATTGTACTGTCTTTCAGGTGATCTTTTTCCAAACGGGCCAATAATTCACCTATTTTATTGTCAGTCAGTTTGATAGAATTATAAACCCTCGCAAATTGTTTGCGCATTTCAGGACTGTTGTAGTAGAATGGGGGCAAGTCGAAATCTTTGTCGCCAATCCGGTCTTTTTCAGGAATTTTATCCAGCACATTCTTCATGTACCAATTATACGATTCGGTCATGGTGCGCGACTGATGCGAATCCATAAAATTATAGGCTGCAAAGAAGGGTTGCCTTGGTTTTCGGTTCTCCCAACCCGCTTTATTTGAACTCTCGTTCCAGGCTTCCTTAATGAACCTGGCTTCTTCAGCTACATTGTAATCGGTTTTGCTGTTATTGGTGGTATAATAACCCTCCTTTTGCAGGTAATACGGGAAACCTTTAATAAAGGATGGTATCTGATAATTGCTCCGATGGTTTCCAGTAGCCGTTTTGTAAGTTTTTACTCCAGTAATGATGCATGTACGGCTTGGTGAACTGACTGTTCCCGTCGAAAAAGCATTTGTAAACCGCACACCTTCACTGGCCAGTCGGTCAATAACAGGTGTCTTGGCATCCTTGTTCCCATAACAGCCAATAAATTGGGGAGAAGTATCCTCAATGGTCACCCAAAGTATATTTGGCTTTTGCTGGGCTAAAGCCGTACTACCAATTAGAAGCGGTAAGAGAAGCAGATTCTTGTGCGGTTGTTTGCTCATTCTGTTACTTTGAAAATCTATTTTATGATTGCTCCTTTGACCATTTTTTTAAATTTCCCGGCATACTCGTAATCGGATGGCATTAATTGAGTGAGCGTAATAATAATCAGGTCATTCTCCGGATTGATGCAAAAAGTTGTCGATGCAGCTCCCGACCAACTGTATTCCCCAGTTGAAAGATTGACTTCACCAGCAAGGCCATACCCGTATCCATCCTTGTATTTTGCTGTTTTTGGCAATTGATTGGTCATGATCATCTTAACGGTTTCCGGCTTTAAAATCTTTTTTCCATCCAGGGTTCCTCCATTCAGCAACATCCTGCAAAAGCGCGAATAGTCATTCATTGTTGAAACCAGTCCACCACCTCCCGAGAACAAAGTAACCGGTTTATTGAAACCACCATCCGAAGATTTCAGGACTCCTTCCTTATTAAAACGGTTCATTTGGGCCAACCGACCGAGTTTCTTTTCCGGAACATAAAAGCCGGTATCCTCCATCTTCAACGGGTCAAAAATTCGGGTTTTCATATAAACATCAAGGGGCATTCCCGACAGGACTTCCACAAGGTATCCGGCAACATCAATCGAAAGGCCATATTTCCATTCAGTTCCAGGCTGAAAATTCAAGGGCAATCCAGTTAAAATCTTTACTTTTTCCCCGATGGTTCCATCCCAACCCCCAACTTTGGCTACACGATACAACGAATCGACATAGGACTTTGGATCCCATCCATAAGATATTCCCGAAGTATGGGTCAATAGGTGCCTTACTGTTATTTCATTGACCGGATTTTCGAGTATAAAAGATTTATCCACTGATTTATAGACCTTTGTCCCGGCAAAACCAGGAATGAATTTTGAAACTTTATCGTCGAGCTGGAATTTTCCTTCTTCATAAAGTGTCATCAAGGCAACCGCAGTAACAGGTTTCGTCATCGAGTAGATCCTGAAAATGGTATTGTCTTCAATCGGTTTTTTGCTTTCGAGGTCAGCATATCCATACTTCAACCTTTCAACCATTTTGCCATTTTTTAGGACCATTGTGGAGACTCCTGACAGTTTTCCTTCATCGACATACTTCTGCATGAGTTTTTCGGCAAGCTTCAGTGAATCACTATTGAGGCCGACTGATTTTGGTGAAGCAATTTTTTGTGCCGGATTGCAGGCCAACATTGTGAAAAACACTCCAAACAAAATAAACCGGAATATACGTATATTATTCATAATTAGAATATTAAATAATTATTATTGCTGATTAGCTGTGTTTTAAAAATACGAAATAAAGTCTGAAACCAATGTCTGAAACAATATGGGATTAGCTGATTTTCAAAATTATACTAAATCCGAAAAACCAGGGACTAAATCCAGTCTCATAGGTCTCCCATTTTTGATCCCTACACCGGTCACCCTGGTCTGTGCTACAAGTTTTTGATTGGAAAGGTTGAAAATATACTGTTCAAAAATCATCCGTAGTGGACCTTCAGGAAACATGTTTACCCGAACTATAAAACGGTCACCACTTTTCAAAGAAAGCTTATAATCCACCTCAATCCTTGCGATGATCAGGTCGATCCCTTCGGTATGTAACTTCGCAAAGTCGATATTTTTGCTCAAAAGGAAGGTATGCCTTGTATGCTCGAAATAGTTCAGGTAAACTGCATTGTTCACAATTCCTTGTAAATCACATTCATAGTCGCGGACTGAAAATTCAAGTTCAAATTGGTAACTATCTGTAAATTTGTGCATTTTTATACTTGGATTAATTAATGTTGGTAAACCCTTACATAATCAATCTCAAATTTCTGAGGGAAGATAGAATTGTCAATACCTTTGGCACCTCCCCAATTACCTCCTATTGCAAGATTGAGTATTAGATGGAACGGCTTGTCGAAAGGCCAAACATCAAACCCGGTATTTTCGTTTTTAAAGGTAAAGTAAAGAATATCATCTAAATAAATCCTGTATTCATTTGGTTCCCATTCAAGGGCATATACATGAAATGCGGTGTAATTGTTGAGACAATAAATTCTGGCACCCTTTTGGGTCCCGATGGTGTGATTGTATTTTTTTGTATGGGCAGTGCCAGCAATGGTATCGGGGTCAAAACCTACATTTTCCATAATGTCGATTTCACCACTTGCAGGCCACCTGCCATATTCGCTTTTGGAGGGAAGCATCCAAATGGCTGGCCAGGTCCCTCTTCCGGTTGGATTTTTAGCCTTTATTTCGAAGCGACCATAAAGCCAGTCTCCTTTCCCTAAAGTCCGAAGCCGGGCAGATGTATAAGCTTTACCCTCCATCGAATCTATTCTGGCTGAGATCGTTAATAAGCCATTTTCAACCCAGGTATTCTTTTTTTCGGAACTTGTGTAATACTGTTTTTCGTTGTTACCCCAGCCAGTAGAATTCCCCTTGGTGTCGTAACTCCATTTTGTGGTATCTGGAAAGCCTGTATAGTTAAACTCATCTGCCCAAACCAACTTCCAGCCATTTTCATTTTTTACAGATGTAATGCCTTGATTATTTATAGATTGTGCTTGACCAACAAATGCAAAATGCAAACATACGAAAGCGATTATAACCGATAAAAAAATGACCTTAACCATAATTATTTCAGATTTATTTTGCTGCAAAGATAGAAAATGAAAAATACAACCGCAACGAATTCAATTTGACAAGTGGCACCTGATAACCATTTTTTTTTAAGAAAGGGGAAGCGAAAACTTCCCCTTTCTTGATTGTGGGGAAGAAAAAACATGTTGTATAACAGGTAATTAAAAATTCTCTTTCAATATTAAACAATTATGAAAATTTTATATTTGCCTATTATTTACTATTTTGGATTACGCAATGCAACTTGTGTAATTGAGAAATGTTTAATCTGAATTTTAAGTTCGTTTGACAATATGGTAAGAAATAATATTACGTTAAAAAATAAACAACGGTTGTTAATGAGGTTAGTGATCCGAATTGGTCGCTCTTATGCGGATTTTCCGTTGGTATTTACGTTATGGGCAACCCAAATAAATGACACATTAATAGTAAATTAGACAATGAAAAAATTAATTTTAACCTTGACAGCTTTCGGACTTCTATGTTCGTGTGGCAACAACAATCAAACTGCAAAACAGCAGACAAAGACTTCTCAAACTAACAATCAGAGAATTTTAACTGAAACAGCATTTGTAAAACTTGACAATTACAAATATCTAGACAATACAAATGGAGACTATTCTGTTGGCAGTAAGGATGGTAGGACAATTATAATATCTGGGAGTACAAACTTTCCAAATGGGACAGCCATAGAAATTCAGACCACAGGCTTTATCGTTTCATCTAGAGAAAGTGGAATGTCTGACACTTACGCAGAAGTGAAAGCGCAAGATGGAAAGTTTTCTGCGACTTTAAAGCCTTGGAATATTACAGACCAAATTGAATTTCGCATATTCACGGACAAACAAAGTCAAGCGGTTCAAGATATTATCGGCAAGACAGGGGAAAAAATTAAAATCGACCCTTCAAATAAAGATAACTTTCCTGAACTAGTAATTTTCCAATCGGAAGATTACAAAGTTAATGACGACATAATTGCCAAAATTAAGGGAGGCAAACCGACAATTTACAAATTTCAAAAAGCATCTGAATTAATAAAACCTTACGAAAAAGTATTAGCTGAATTTGTAAAAAACTGGCAGGACAAAGCCTGGAATTCTATGGTAAAAAATTGTCAGACATCGGAAAACATTAACCCAAATGACTTGAATTCGTCTTTTGATATGATCAAAGTTTTAGGGTTTCAAATTACATCCTCGAAAGAAGGAGTGAAACTTCCAAATGGAAATATTCTTATGGAAATTGAGTTCACTCTCGATATAAAAAGTATTAACGGAATGAATGGAATTCAGAAGAAAAATTTGAAAGCAAATGTCATTCTAGAGGACAATAAATGGGGTGTTAACTCGTCATCAGTAACAAGAGGACTTTATAATTAACGAAGGATTGGCAGCCCATAACAAAGTGTAGCGGGCAATAAGGGTTTCCGTGGTATTCGGACATTCTGTACCGCTTTAACTTATGAGTGGTTTGACAGTGACGAAGCCCGCAATCCCTTACTGCCGCTACACTCAAACGTTTGTTGCAATCAATTTAAAACAAAAATTAAAGATTTATGAAAAACACAATTTTGATTTTGTTATTTGTTATTACAGGTTCATTAGTATTTGCCCAAAACTCAAATGACAGAGTGATAACCCAAACGCCAAGAAATGGACATTCTATTGCAAGAATTAATGGTTTTTATTGTATTGACAATGAAACAAAACCCTTTACAGGTAAATTAATCGAACTTGGTTATGATAACGAGTTAAAAAATGAAACAAACTATAAAAATGGAAAGCTTAATGGAGATTACATTGAATATACAAAAAGGGATAGTATTTATATTAAAACAAAAGCTACATATTTAAATGATAATAAAGTAGGTAAATATATTGAATATTGGAGACCAAATAATAAGAAATTAGAATGTAATTATAATCAAAAAGGAGAATTAAATGGTATATGGATTTCTTATAAAGGTTTTAGGGTTGAAGAGCCAGAAGTACAAGGTAAATATGTAAACGCAAAAAAAGATAGCACATGGACTTGGTATTATGAAGGTTCTAAACCAAAATCCATGAAAAATTACAAATTGGGTCTTCAAAATGGAATTTCTTGTGAATATTATGAAAATGGTCAAAAGAAATCGGAATGTAACTATTTAAACGATAACAAGGACGGAAAAGAACAGTGGTGGTATGAGAATGGAGAATTGAGATATTCAGCAGATTATAAAAATGGAAAATTAAATGGAACTGAATATAATTATTACAAAAATGTTAAAATTGAGAAAGAAGGTAACTATGTGAATGGTATTAAAAAAGGAAAATTTATTTGGTACAATAATGACGGAACTATTAAAGAAGAAACAACATTTTAATTTCAGTAAACAACATTTGCAATGACTATTGACCAAGCATCAGCTTTATTTTTTTCAAGAATAGGGACATATAATGGTTTTTTATTTCAAACTTCTACAATCTTCGACACAATTATTAAAAACGAAATAGAGTTTTCAACGAAAAGAAATATGCCAGATTTTAAACGACCTATTTTAGGCAATAAATTAGTTTATCAAAATCCAATTACAACAAAATATGTTTTTGCTCATACATACTTCGTCAATGATAAAAATATTGAAGAAACTTTGGAGAATTTGAAAATTCATTACTTTAATTTTGTAGTTGCTCAATGTTATGAAGCGTTTGAAACATTTTTAAAAGATATTATTTCAGCTTATTTACTTACTCTTGACAAAAATAGTAGTTTAATTCCAAATTCGATTAAAACTGATGATTACGAAATTTGTCGAGAAACAATTTCTTCTTATAGTTTTTCAAAGAATAAGTATAACAAAAAACTGTTTCAAATCTTATATTCATTAAATCCCAAAATAGAACAAACCGAAATTAATAATTTTTTACGGTTTAATTTTAAAGAATGGTTTATAGTTTTTACTGAAATTAGGCATTCAATAGTGCATTCAAATAGCAAATTTAAAATGAATAAAATTGCACAATGTAGTGGTTTTCAAAAGGAATTATTAACGCAATTATTTTTAAATAATTATGCTAATAACACAAGTTATATCTCTACGATAAAAGAATTTGATTACATTTTGAGAATTATTGGACAGCATGGACAGATAGTAAGCGATTGCTTAATAAGATGAATAAAATGCATCTAACATATTGTTGAGCGTTTATTGCATTTTTTTGTGGGCATTTGTCTGTAATCGAACATTTTTGCAATAAAGTAGCTTTTTCGGTAACTCCATAATTTTACCTTCAGCCCCACAAAAAATGCAACCCCCAACAATATTACGTTATGTTTCACCTTTGAAAAACGGAAATCCGATATTTATCGAAAATTATAGTTGCGATATTTGGAAACATCGACTATTTTTGTAAAAAAAAATAAATGCAAAAGTTTCAAACCAGATGCTTAGAAGAAGCCTATAAGTTCATTTCGGAGATTGAATCTAAAGTTGCGAAGAAAATATTCTATAACATTGATCTTGCAGAACAGACTAACGACCCGAAACTCTTCAAAAAACTTCAAAATAATATTTTGAAAACAAACTAAAGAAATAAGCAATGGAAAAGACAGAAATTAAATCATATTCACTTGCCGAGATGAAAGATAAATATATCGGCAAACTTGGTACTGAAGACAGAGATCAATATGAGTATGAACTTCGGATGGACGTTTTGGGAAAAATGATTAAAACGGCACGAAAAGAACGAAACTTGACACAAGAACAATTAGGACAGCTTGTTGGCGTTCAGAAATCTCAAATTTCAAAACTTGAAAGCAATACAAACAGTGCGACAATTGACACGATTTTGAAAGTATTCAAAGCTCTTAAAGCAGACATCCATTTCAACGTAACACTTGAAAATAACTATGTTCAACTTGTTTGAAAAAAAGCGAACGCATAATCGGGTAGACCTCCGATAGGCTTTTGCCTATCGGAGAGACTCTCACACCACTTTTGCGCAAGTGTTATAAAGTAATACTTTGATCAATGTTTAGATACTTCAGAAAATACCGAACCCGGACTTGGTGGACACCTGGAACTTTCAATTAGTCTGTTGCTCCTTCAAATCCAGATTGTGCCGCACTCCGCTTAATAACTGGTCAAGAGTAAGAAGTTGCTGTAATGTTGTTTGGGCATTATTGAACTGTCGATCTTAAGCCTTTCAGATAGGCCATCGATTGGGGCACCTGCCTTGCGTAATTGTTGCTTTCGTCTTCGATGTAATAATGCTTGATTCCTGCTTTTTTCGCTTCTATCAGAATTGCTGGAAGATTTAGCTGACCCGTGCCCAAAGCCACATCATTGTCAACGGCTGTTCCTCCTGTGGCATTTAATTCTGCCCCTTTTTTTAGATCTTTCAGGTGCAGTAACTGAAAACGATTCGGGTATTTCGCGATTAATTTTGCCGGATCCTGACCATGAATAAACGACCATAAAATGTCGATTTCGAAACTCACATACTCCGGATTGGTTTTCTGGATGATGTAATCCATCAAAGTTCCATCTTTATATGGAACAAACTCATAGCCATGATTGTGGTAGCAAAACGTAATTCCAAATTCATCCTTCAGCATTTTGCCTGCTTTATTGAAGTCTTCAACTGCTTTCTGAGCCATATCAAGGGTAAAAGGTCCTTCATGGGCAATATAGGCCACACGGACATAATTGGCACCCAACGTTTTTGCATTTGCACCAACTTCACGGGTTTTGGTTGTCAGGTCGGGGTAACTAACTCCGAACGAAGAACAGAACATCGCTCTTTCATCAAGCATCTTTCTAATTTCAGAAGCTTTCTTCCCAAACAAGTTTGAAAACTCCATGTCTTTAATTCCCAGATTTTTGAGCGTATCGAGCGTTGCCGCAACATCTTTGGCAAAACTATTCCGGTAGGTAAACGATACCATTCCTGGGGTATCAGGGAAAAGGGGTATCTTTTTTTGAGCATTTAATGCTCCTGCGATCAACAGCAGCATCAACAAAAGAGAGACTTTATAAGTCATAATTTTAATGATTAAGAATAAAAAAATAGCATTATTGTCCGGTTAAAATTAAATCCCTTTTAAGATGTCGCAACTACGTTGCTTTTAAAATTTTGTAATGCGCATAACTACAAAGATATAGCAACTACGTTGCTTGAAAAAATACTGCGAAGCAGTAAAATCTTTGTAGAATAATATTAAAAAGCAAAATGAAGCCACGTAGTGGCGACATAAATGTAAACACATCATATTTAATGGATTACAAGAGTTGTTTTAATTTCAACAGGACACCAATGAAAAAATGGTTAAAAAAAAGTGACCGGAAGCTAAACCCCCGGTCACTCAAAAGTTTTATAGTTTCATTTCCCAGCCCTTCTCGTAGCTGCGACTCCAAAGTTTATTGGCTTCTTTATTGCCTAGAACATGTCCATTCTGTGGATCGATATGTAAGGTACTTCCTGTCCGCTGCGAAATATTGGCAAGGTGACAAAGTATTACACTCTTGTGCCCTTCGGTAATTGGGGCAGTTACCTTGGCATTTCCCCGGATACTTTCAACAAAATTATTCAGGTGGTACAAATCAGAGTTTCCACTGGCGCTAACCGTGTTGTTCGGGTCAACGATCGTATCCGATTTGATCTCCTTAACAAGCTTGTTCGAAGTGTCATACACTTTATATTCCTCACCGCCATAATTAACAAGCGTGCCTTTGTCACCATAGACAATGAATCCACGGCCATTCCCTTCGACCGGATAGGAATTGCAACTACGCCCTTCCCAACTGATGGTCTTCTGGTCGCCAAACTCGAACGAGGCTACCTGTGTATCAGGTGTTTCCCAATCATCCTTAAATGCATAGCGCCCTCCGGCTGAGGTGACCTTGGTCGGAAAGTCAACTCCCAGGAACCATCGGCAGCAATCCAACTCGTGGTTTCCGTTGTTGCAGGCTTCCCCTGTTCCCCAATGCCAAAACCAATGCCAGTTGTAGTGGATCAGGTTATCTTTGTATTCCTTACGGGGTGCAGGACCTTGCCACAGATCGAAATCAAGGGTTGTAGGAACCGGAACAATTTTGCCAATACCTATCGCTTTGCGACTGTTGGTGTACCAACCCTTGGCCATGTAGGGGTTGCCAATCAATCCGGCACGCACCTGTTTAACAGCTTCAATCAACGTGGGAAACGAACGGCGCTGGCTACCTACCTGGATGATTTTACCATATTTTGCCTGTGCCCGGATCAGTATCTCACTTTCGTTGGGATTGTGGCTGCATGGCTTTTCAACATATACATGCTTTCCGTTGGCAACACCTAGCAGAGCTGCCGGGGCATGCCAGTGGTCGGGTGCTGCTACAACCAATGCATCGAAATCGGTTTTGGTAACCAATTTGCGGATATCCTTTTCGACAGTTGGCGTTTTGGTGCCATTTTTTACCGCTTTCAGCCCCTTTTGAATGGCACCATCCTCAACATCGCAAAGGTAGGCAACTTCAACCCCCGGAATACCGCCAAATTTTTCGACGTGGTAAGCACCCCGGCTGTTAAGCCCCATTACTGCGACCACAACTTTATTGCTCGGCGCATTTTTCCCGAAAACGGGAAAGTTCAATATCGTCAAGCTTCCGGCACTAAGCAGGGAGGTGTTTTGAATAAACTTTCTGCGTTCCATTCTATTTTTTCCTTTATTTAAGTATTGATATCATGGAGTGATTATTTCGCATAGCCGGGATTTTGTTCCATTTTGGCATCGATGTTCAAGTCGATCTGATTTTGTGGAATGGGGAACAACACATTGAAATCCTGAATATTGCAGGCTGGAAAAACAGGATTGTTGTTGTATTTCCGTACCCTTTCCAATAGTTTTCCAGTCCGACGTAAAGTAATGGGCCTCCATTCCTCTGCATAAAGCTCCCTTGCCCTTTCATCCAACAGGTAATCAATCGTAACATTGGCAACCGTTACTGGGGTGGCATTTGCCCTGGTTCTGATTGCATTGATATCGGCAGCAGCCAGATCCTTCTTGCCCAAACCAATGTTGGCTTCAGCCCTTAACAGAATCGTCTCGGCTAACCTTAAAACATAAAAATCTTTGTGTGTCCATCCGCCACCTGACCTGTTGGGCTCTGTAAAATGGTGAAGTGGGTCTGAATGTTTCAGGAAGTAAGGATAAATGTATTGACAGGTATCTTTAAGTCCATCTCTTGTCCCTGCAGGATAAAGTGAAAAATCAATTTTCTTCTTGTTGAAGGTAGACGCCGGATTATCGTAATAGAAGTTTCGCTTGATCTGGTATTCTGCGTTTCGCATGTCATTTTTCCAGTCACTTCTCCAAATTTCATAAGCCGCATAATTGGTTGGTTTGATCCATGATACCGGACGGCCGAGCGTATCAGAATAGCCTGTATAAGATCCGTTGTAAAGTTCTCCCCTAAAGGCAGTCTTCCCGTCAGGGGTATTTCCCATTCTGAAATAGGCGGGTCCGAATGCCCTGTCACCCGGGAAGGTATATCCTCCTGTAATAAGAGGCTCATATTGTAAGACCCAGATTGCCTCTTTATTCTCAGAAAGATTGTGATTTCCATAGGCGAAAAGATCCAGAAAAACATCCCCTTTTCCAAAAACATCCCTGGTTGATCCGAAACGCTTGGTCATTAACGCATAACCGGCACCGTCAATCACCTTGGAGGCTGCGTCAACGGCCAACTGGAATTTACCTTCAGTGATGTAAAGTTCAGCCAGATAATGACCGGCAGCTGCCTGGGTTATCCTTCCCGGAGCCTCTTCCTTTCCACGTGCAGGTAAATTAGCAGCCGCAAAGATCAGATCCTCTTCCATCAGCTTGTAAATCTCCGCCTTGGGAGCCCTTGTGTAATCGGTCTTGGCCGATTTGGTCGGTTCAGTGATCAAAGGAACATCCCCATAAAAAGTGACAAGCATCCGATAGGCATAGGCCCTGAAAAACAAGGCTTCCGAAAGGAAAGCGTTGCGCTGGGCATCGTTGCTCCAAATGGTTTTGTCGGAGGCTTTGATTCCTGCGATCAATGCGTTGGCCCTTTGGATCAGGCTGAAATTCCGGTCCCAGAAAAAGGTGAAAATGGAATTTGCAGGGGTCATCTCGGTCAGGTAGTTGACCAGTTTAATATTCCCCCCCGGAGTCTCTCCATGAAATGCAATGTCTGTACCGCAGCCAAAAAGCATCGCAAATTGGTCCTGATTATCGCCACCAAACCAGGCGTCGCGGACACTAAAATGCAAACCGCTGATACCCTGTCTGATTCCGGGTACGGTATTGTAGGCATTTTCAGGAGCCAGGAAATCGAGAGGAGTCTCTTTAAGGGTATTGTCCGTGCAGGACGAATAGACCAACAAAAGAATGATGGCAGTCCAGGAATACTTTTTCCTTAATAAGTATAAATATTTTTTCATTGTTCTTGTATTTTAAATTACTGTTATTGAAACTGGCAACAATTCTTTCAGGAACTAAAATGTAAGTTTTAAACCTGTCGTAATATTTCTCATCAGTGGAGAGTTGCTATCGCCGATTTCAGGATCCCATCCCGACCATTTGGTCCAGGTGTAGAGATTTTTACCGGTGACGAATAACTGGCACGATTCCAGTTTTAGCTTTTTAAGCAAAGCCGGTTTGAAGTTGTAACTTAAAGAAACATCCTGCAATCTTACAAAACTTCTGCTTTCGTAAACCCCACCATGTACCACCGGCGTATTGTAAAAGCCTGTTGCATTGTTGACTCCATTGTCTGGTGTCCAGTAAGGACGTACTGCTGAACCG
>JBAXWR010000193.1:0-13681 GCA_037128295.1 Mariniphaga sp. | reverse complement strand
CCCACGAACAAATTATTGCCCTCCAGCAACGATGGGGTAAAATTGTCGTGAAAGCTCCCTTGAGTTCTTCAGGTAGGGGTTTGCAGGTTTTGCGCCCAAACGAGTACAACCAAACTAACAGGCAAGTCATTTCAGGATTTCTGAAACAGCAGGGTTTTGTAATGTGCGAACCATGGCATCAAAAAGTCCTTGACCTTTCGTTTCAATTTTTCTCCTTTGGAAATGGAAAGATTGAATATCGAGGTTTGACAACATTTTCAACCGATCCTAAAGGCCATTATACCGGTACTTATATTCAGGAATTGCCACCTAAACTGCAACCTGAGTTAAAGGAATTTTTGGATCAAAACCTACCTGAATTGGAACGCTCACTCTTACAAGTACTTAGTCTAAGTGATTATTCTACCTATTATTATGGATGGTTAGGTATCGATGCCCTGATTTTCAAATCAGAAAATGGAAAGTTAAAGATTCATCCTTGTCTTGAAATCAATTGCCGTTTTACAATGGGGGCAATTGCGTTAAGATTAAGGGATCATCTTTCAGAATGTTCTACCGGTGAATTCAGAATCATGCATGGTAAGGAGGGGGATTTTGAACAGTATTGTTCGGATATGAAAATCAAGGAACCGATGATTGTAGATAATGGGAAATTAGTTAAAGGTTTTTTGTCACTTACACCTCCTTTACCTAATTGTGTTTTTGGGGCATGGATTAATGTTGCAGATTAACTCTTGGGAAAGGATTAATTGTTTTATTCTAATTGGTTGTCCTTTAGATACTGGTTGTTGAGGCAATCAATAGCATTTTCAATTTCTTATTTAATTTGGGAAACAAATTTTATTTTTACGACCATTTAAAACACCAGAGGTGTGAAATATTTGTAGAAAAAAAATGGATACCACAACAAGAGGCGCAATCAGAAGTTCTGTAAAAGATGAAAGGTTTACTGCGCCGCAACACAACAGATCAATAAGGCTGAGAAACCCACCATTTGGTATGCATCTTTTGTTCTTAACAATTCTTAACTGAATTTTAAATTATAAAACGTATTTATCAGTTGAATAACTTAAATATAAGTTATATGTTTGCAGTACATTTAAAAATTGAAATCATGGGTACAGCATTTATGAATTATCTGATTGAGTCTTCAGTTTGCCTGTTATTCTTTCTAGCTTTTTATCGACTTGCACTTTCAAATCTGACCCACTTTAATTGGATGCGGGCGTATTTATTGTCCAGCCTGATGTTAAGCCTGTTTCTTCCTTTGGTGAAGATTCCAGATTCATGGTTTTATTCAATTGTTGGAAAAGATTTATTGGATAAGCAGTTATACCCGATCAATTTGAACCCGCTGACAATTTTTACGCCTAATACCTTTGAACAGGCAATGCAGTCAATTCCATCTGCAAAGTGGCCAAACGTTTTAATATTTATTATACTGATCTTTTATGGTTTAGGTGTACTTTACAAAACGGTACGCCTGATCAAAAGTTTGCTTCAAATCAGGGAAAGTATTCATACCAACGATAAACGCAAGGAAGAAAATTATTGGATTATCACCACGAATTCCAAATTAGCAGCTTTTTCCTTTCTGAACTTTATTTTTATCAGCAAAAATTATAGAAACCATACACTTTTGGAATTGGAACAAATCAAGCTTCACGAGAAATACCATGTAAATCAGAGGCATACAATAGACCTCTTATTTGTTGAATTGTATTCGATCCTTTTCTGGTTTAATCCACTTGTGTATTTTGCAAAATCAAAATTACAGGAGGTTCATGAATTTATTGCAGATAGAAAAGTTGCCGGGAATGGAGAAACAAAAAGAAGTTATGCCCAATTGCTATACGATCTTGCCATAGACTCAAAACCCACCTTCCTTTTGACCGGATTTACAAGCAAACAAATTAAAAACAGAATAGAAATGATCTCAAAAAAACGTTCCATGTCAGCTGGTAAGCTGCTTTTTCTCGCCTTTATCCCAGTTACTGCAATTCTTTTGCTATCCTTTTCTTACCTGGATAATTCGCCTGCAACAATTCAAAATGATTCCTTAAACATAGGGATAAATTCCATGATTAATTCACAACTTAAGATTGGGAAAATTACCTGGGTTAATAATTCCATTATCAGCACTGAAGGGTTGAACAAGATCCTTGGTTTAAAAACAGGTGACGAATATGTGAAAAAAAGCTTTGAGAAACGGATCTGGTCCGATATGGATGGAATTTCGACCTATTATCTGGACAAAGGTTATTTGTTTTCAAAAATGGACATTCAGGAAAATCCTGTAAATGGGGGAACAATTGACCTGACAATTACAATCTATAAAGGGATACAGGGCAAAATCGGAAAAGTGTCGGTCAAAGGGAACAAAAACGTTCCAACCGAAGAAATCCTGACGAAAATTACTTTAAAACATGGAGATTTATTCAGTAAAACCAGGATTATAGAATCAGTACGGGCATTAAGTAATATGGGTAAGTTTGACAATGAACGGATTATGCCGAATATAACCCCCAAACCCAGGGAGGCAGGAAATGATTTTGGCATTGTTGACATCGAATTTAAGGTAATCGAAATATAAAAGCGTGATGGAAGAATTGACTAAAGCAGAGGAAAAGGTCATGCAAATATTCTGGGATCTCAAAAAAGCATTTGTCAAAGATGTGATCGAACAAATAGCAGATGATCCAAAACCACCTTACAATACAATTTCCTCGGTAGCCCGGATTTTGGCTACCAAAGGTTATCTTAATTACAAAGCATATGGCAAAACCTATGAGTATTTTCCTGCAATCAGCAAATCGGAATATAGGAAGTTTCAAGTGAAGAAAATGATTTCGGGCTACTTCAGTGGATCGCCCGCCTCTTTGCTTTCATATATGGTAAAGGAAGAAAACCTAAGCAAGGAAGAAATCGAAAAGCTAAAGGAAATTATAAACAAAATAGAGTAGCCAAATAGGTTTAATTTGAGGGTTCGTTAGGGTCTCATGATTTCCAATCGTGAAAAAAACACTTGGAAATTGTGAGACCCTTTTTTTATCTATTGTTCAAGGTCTTTGTCCAATTTCGATTTTAATCCTTCAAACAAACTGTTATTGAACGGCATATACGTATTTTGCTCGGGTTGTTCCTCAATCTCGAAAATGATTTCATCAATTCTTTCGTCGTTGAATCCAATGCCTGTAACACCAGAAATCTGTTTGCGGACTGTTACCTCATCCGCACCAATTTCCCTCATGTGGATCACCTTTCCGATCATTGCAATGGTGGCTCCTAGGGGTAAGGCTTTCCCCGCAATCTCACAAATCCGTTCAATAATTTCGTTGATCTGGTCATCCTGATCCGCAATCATCTTCTTAGCCATATCCTGTTATTCATTAAACATAAAACCATTCAAGTAGTGCAAATGGAAATAGTGACTATTTTCCTATATTTGCAGCCTTAAAATGACAATACAAAAGTAATGGAAATCTTAATCAGGAATAAAGTAATTGAAGCCATAAAAGTGCTTTATGGACAAATAGTTGACGAAAAACAAGTGCAAGTCCAGACCACGCGCAAGGAGTTTGCCGGAGATAAAACCGTAATGGTTTTCCCATTCCTGAGATTTTCAAAAAAGACGGCGGAACAAACAGGCGAAGAGATCGGAACTTTTTTAGTGAATTCAATCACAGAACTTTCAGGATATAATATTGTCAAAGGATTTCTAAACCTTGAGATCAGCAACAATTATTGGATCAACCAGTTGAACATGGCTGCTGCAGATTTGAAGTACGGTTTTATGAACTCAGATGAAAATTCTGAAATGGTCATGATCGAGTACTCTTCCCCAAATACAAACAAACCGCTCCACCTTGGGCATATCCGCAACAACCTGTTGGGCTTCTCAATAAGCGAAATCATGAAAGCCAATGGGAACAAAGTGGTAAAGACCAATATTGTAAATGACCGGGGAATCCATATCTGCAAGTCCATGCTGGCATGGCAGAAACTGGGAAATGGAGAAACCCCTGAATCATCGGGCAAAAAAGGTGACCATCTGGTTGGGGAGTATTACGTGAAGTTTGACCAACTATTTAAAAAGGAGATTGCGGCCCTTGTTGCAGAAGGGTTTACAGAAGATGAATCAAAAGAGAAAGCTCTGATAATCAAAGAAGCAAGGGAAATGCTCCTAAAATGGGAAGCCAACGACCCCGATACCCGTGAACTCTGGCAAACAATGAACAGTTGGGTTTACGCAGGGTTTGCCGAAACCTATAAAACTTTGGGTGTTGACTTCGACCAGATATATTATGAATCAAATACATACACAGTTGGCCGTGATGAGGTGCTTCGTGGGGTAAAAGAGGGGATCTTCGAGCAGATGGACGATACATCCGTTTGGGCAGACCTTTCAAAGGATGGCTTGGACAGGAAAATCTTGTTGCGTTCGGATGGAACCTCTGTTTACATGACACAGGACATTGGCACTGCAAAGATCCGTTATTCCGATTATCCGATCGACCATATGATTTATGTGGTTGGAAATGAGCAAATCTACCATTTCCAGGTACTTTCATTGTTGTTGGATAAGCTTGGCTACAAATGGGGCAAAGACCTTTACCATTTTTCGTATGGAATGGTGGAGTTGCCACAAGGAAAAATGAAATCCCGTGAAGGGACAGTTGTCGATGCCGATGATTTGGTTGCCGGAATGATTGACGTAGCCCGAAAAGTTTCGGAAGAACTTGGAAAATTGGATGGTTATTCGGATGAAGAGAAGGAACGGATTTACCACACTGTTGCATTGGGTGCCTTGAAATATTTTATTCTGAAAGTCGATCCGAAAAAGACGATGATGTTCAATCCCGAGGAATCGATTGATTTCAACGGGAATACAGGACCTTTTATCCAATATACCTATGCCCGTATCCAGAGCGTCCTTCGCAAAGCTGTCGATGCCGGGATTGAAATTCCATTGAAAGTTCCTGAAATTGAGATCAACGACAAGGAGTGTGCTTTGATCAAGATTTTAAGTTCATTTCCATCTGTGGTTGAAGATGCCGGTAAGAATCACAGTCCGGCTTTGGTCGCCAATTTTGTTTATGACCTTGTCAAAGAGTTCAACCAGTTTTATCACGACATCTCGATCATGAACGAACCTGACGAACAAATCCGCAAATTCAGGTTACTTTTAGCGAAGACCATTGGCTCTACGATCAAAAACGGATTTTCGTTACTAGGGATTGAGGTACCGGAGAGGATGTAGGATTAATAAAAGTTTATTGCTAAATTTGTAGAAAAGAAGATGATATGGATACAATAGAACTTAAAAGGAACTTTCATTTACTTATCGACAGTATTGACAATGAGAACCTATTGATCAACTTCTACGAAATCATAAAAAAAAGAAGTTCTCAAAAAGATGGCCAATTGTGGAATAGGCTTAATGATTTCGATAAGGAGGAATTAATAACGGCTTATGATGAAAGCCAGGATCCTGAAAATTTGATTAGCCATTCTGAAATGAAAAGGAAGAAATAGTAATACTTAACTTCTTTGATAATCGCCAAAATCCTGACAAGAAGAGTCACGTTTGATAATCATAAATTGATGATTTGGAGTTTCTATGTGCCTTCGTATTTTACCTATGCACCTATGTGTTTAAAAATCTAACACATAGGTGCATTAGGTATTCACAAAGTCACATAGGTTAATTTTATATCCTATTCCAAATTATCTCTCAATTACCGTCCTCCTTTTTCTGGTTTCCTGTTTCCCTTCTCCATTCTCCGGTACTGACCCCAAGCCCCATGCTCCCTGCCCCAAGCTCCCTGCTACTTCAGTTGTTCAAAAAAATCATTCCCCTTATCGTCCACAATAATAAACGCAGGGAAGTTCTCCACATAAATCTCCCTTACGGCCTCCATCCCCAACTCCTCAAAGTCAACCACTTTTACAGATTTGATACTGTCTTTGGCAAGAATAGCCGCTGGTCCACCTATGGAACCAAGGTAGAATCCGCCATGTTTCTTGCAGGCATCGGTCACCTGTTTGGAGCGGTTCCCTTTTGCAAGCATGATCATTGAACCACCAAGGTCCTGAAATAAATCAACATAACTGTCCATACGTCCCGCAGTTGTTGGACCGAAACTACCGGAGGCCATCCCTTTTGGTGTTTTTGCGGGCCCCGCATAATAGACCGGGTGGTTCTTGAAATACTCGGGCATAGGTTTTCCTGCATCAATCATCTCTTTGATCTGTGCATGGGCAATGTCACGGGCAACGATCAAGGTACCTTTGAGGTTAAGTCTTGTTTTTACCGGATATTTTGAAAGTTCTTTGCATACTTCATCCATTGGACGGTCGAGATCGATGTCAACAGCCGGTTGCATAAAAGGGGCTTCTTTTGGAAGGAACCTTGCAGGGTTGCGTTCGAGCTCTTCGAGGAAAATGCCGTCTTCGGTTATCTTCGCTTTGATGTTACGGTCTGCACTACAGCTTACGCCAATACCTACGGGGCAAGATGCTGCATGACGTGGCAATCTCACCACCTTAACATCGTGGACAAAATATTTGCCGCCAAACTGTGCGCCTAAACCACATTCCTGACAAATTTTCGTGATTTTCTCTTCCCATTCAAGGTCGCGGAAAGCCTGGCCTCCAATGTTGCCCTCGGTTGGCAGATGGTCAAAATAACCGGCAGAAGCTTTTTTGACTGTTGTTAAGTTCGCCTCTGCAGATGTTCCACCAATCACAACAGCAAGATGGTAAGGGGGACAAGCCGAAGTTCCAAGGTCTTTGATTTTCTCCTTGATGAATTTGGTAAGGCTCTCCTCGTTGAGCAACGATTTGGTCTGCTGATATAGGTAAGTTTTGTTACCCGAACCGCCACCTTTGGTTACAAAAAGAAATTCATAACTGTTTCCTTCAGTGGCATAGATATCGATCTGGGCAGGAAGGTTGGTTCCTGTATTTTTCTCGTCGAACATGGTGAACGGCACGACCTGTGAATAACGAAGGTTGCGCTCCTTATAAGTATCGTAGATCCCTTTGGATAGCGATTTGGCATCGTCGCCACCGGTCCAGATATTCTCGCCTTTCTTTCCCATCACGATCGCAGTACCCGTGTCCTGACAGGTTGGCAATTCACCCTCGGCAGAAACGACCTGGTTCAGCAACATCGTATAAGCCACGAAGATATCGTTATCGCTGGCTTCCTTGTCCTGAAGGATAGCTGCCACTTTTTCGAGATGCGCCTCCCTTAAATAGAAGGAGACATCTGCAAAACCCTCGCGGGCAAGCAGTTCAAGTCCTTCGGGAGCGACCTTTAATATTTTACGCCCTTCGACTTCGATGGTCGAAACAAACTCTTTGGTCAACAACCTGTACTTTGTGGTGTCTTTACTGACAGGAAAAGGTTTTTGATAAATAAATTCTGACATGATCTAATATCTATTTGATTAACAATACGATAAAAACTGTATAATAAAGATTGCCTATTCAGTAACCTTTGGCAAAAATACAAAAAACAGGGAAAGAGATGGATGGAAACCGGGAAAAATTAATTTGGAGTTTATGATGAAAGCAATAACCTCTTTTGGACGATCTTTCTTTCGAAGTTGTCATTGCGAATCAAATGACTGTAATTTAAGTTGTTAGCAGTTTCGGGATGTTTGATGTCATGTCCCGAGAGTTTACGATTCGGGAGGCAATCCCATGTTTGAAGCACTATCTGGAACAATGTTTTTGGTACTGTGCTAAGTTTTGAAAAGTTCAACCCGCTTCGGGGCTGACATAGTACTTGCTTCATTTACCCCCGGTTCCGTAAACTACACTGGGGGTTATTCAAATTAATCCACTTCGTGGCTTCCTTACAAATAGATAATCAATGCAATAAGTTTAATTAATTTAATATTTTGGAAGCGTTTCAAAATCCTTCTATGATCACTACCCTGCAAGGGTTGAACCTGAATAACCCTTGGTAAACGGTCCCGAACAAAAGCTAAATTAAAAGCTCAAATGTCGATTGGACCGTGCAACCCAGGGTAAGTGGTCAGCCCCAGAAACCGTCCGCGATCGAATGTGCAGAAAAGTATTAACCTTCACTCGGACGGGGAAAGGAATCATTAAAATATTGAGAATTGTTAACTGAACAATCTAAAGTGTGAAATGGTATCCAATTACAATTCATGGGATTCAAAGAAAAGTTTTTTAACGGTTGGTTTAATTGTGACAAAGAAAATCCATTTTTCTCAGAAAGCAGGTAACGATCTGTCTAAAGCAGGTGGCAATCCGTCTAAAGCAGGTGACGATCCGTCTAAAGCAGGTAACGATCTGTCTAAAGCAGGTGGCGATCTGTCTACAGCAGGTGGCAATCTGTCTAAAGCAGGTGGCAATCCGTCTAAAGCAGGTGACGATCTGTCTAAAGCAGGTAACAATCTGTCTAAAGCAGGTAACAATCTGTCTAAAGTAGGTGGCGATCTGTCTAAAGCAGGTAACATTCTGTCTAAAGTAGGTGACGATCTGTCCAAAGTAGGTGGTTAATTTTAAAATGAAGTAAGCTACTTTTTAATTGAAGTAGCTTACCCGACTGAGGAACATTAAGATTGGGCTCTATAATGGGACTGCTTTAAAGTGGAGTTTTGCAATTTGTTTGTATTGGGGGCTTGTTGCACCATAAATGGATTTAATATATACCTTGGTATCCAATGCAACATCGACCAAACCAGTCTTCGGTTTTGAAATTATGTCGTTCCGGACAATTCTTGCATTCTTTAGGGGAAGGCTTGTATTTGATACAGCAGTATTTTTGATCCTCAAAGAAGTATAAAGGTCCATCAGCGACTCGACCTTTAATTCCGCTTCATTGGGAACATATTCCGGTAGGGTGGATAATAACTTGATCAGTTGATCGAGGTTGTCGAGACGGCTTTCATAGCCCGTCTGTGTAGCTGAGATTTCTTTCACCACTTTACCTTTCGCCTCAAGCGCTTTTTTCTCCTCCTCCGTTTTTTTAGGGTTGATCCTCGTCCCATGTATTTTAAGGACAAGCGATCTCACATGGTCATCCACTTGTGTTGTGGTATCCGTTGCGATTACCGCACTCATGACCCGTGTGACCAATTTGTCCAAGGGTTCAAAAGCCGCTTCCCTAGCAGCCACTGCATTACCATAGTTGGGCCTTGCAAAGTTGACCTCGTCGATGGCACTTTTGGCAGAGGTTGACAAGGCCTGCAAGGATGCAATTTTGAACGATTCCTTTGTGGGATTGTAGGATTTTCCGTAACCAAGAACCGATAAGATCAGTTCGTCAAGATTGGCCACATTCTGTACGTGGCCCGATACCGAATTGTTTGTCATAAAATTTGATTTAAACGTTAATACTAAGGCCAATAAAAGGTCAAGTTACGGAAATTTTTTGAGAAAAAGAAGGGGAGGACTTTAATTAAGAATTAAAAATAAAAAATAAAAATCTTGGGTTATTGAATTGAAAAAAATCCTCACTTGTAAGATTTCAACTTTTATAGTAGATTTGTGCAAAACAATGATATGCAAAGATTAATATCCGATAATATTGAAAAAATCAAATCATTGTGCAACACATATAATGTTGCCTCTCTATTTGTTTTTGGCTCAGTTTGTACCGACAGTTTCAATGACAAAAGCGATATTGATTTATTAATATCCTTTAAACCTATGGATTACGGAGATTATGCAGACACCTATTTTGAATTGGCGGATAAATTTGAGGATTTATTTCAACGTCCTGTGGACTTAGTAACTGACAAATCTTTATCAAACCCATATTTTATTAATTCGGTTAACCAGACAAAAACCTTACTCTATGGATAATGAGATATAAAATTGATAATGAGATTATTTGGGGAACTATCGTCCGACATTTGCCTAAGCTAAAATTGGAGGTTGACAATTTATTGCTATAGATAGCAACCGGTTACTCAATTTCGTTTTGCATCCTTTGTTAAATTGTTACTTTTGAGAAATGAATTAACGAATAGGAACAAAATATAAATGCAAGGAAAACAACTTAGACTTTTAGAAACCGAACTATGGAGGGCGGCCGACCAATTGAGGGCCAACAGCAAACTGACAGCTTCTGAATATTCGATGCCTGTTTTGGGGCTAATCTTTTTGCGCCACGCTTACAACCGTTTCCAGAAAGTAAAAATAGAGGTCGAAAGGGACCTGCCAACACATCCGCAACGTGGCAAACGCCCTTTGACCAAAAAGGATTTTGAAGAAAAGAATTCGATGTTCCTGCCTGAGAAATCCCAATTTGATTATTTGGCATCATTGCCCGAAAGTGAAGACATTGGCGAGGCGATCGACAATGCGATGAAATTGATCGAGGACGAATACGACAACCTCAAAGGTGTTTTGCCCAAGAACTTTTCGATTTTCAGCAAAGATTTGTTGCGCGAACTGATCCGCATTTTCAACAAAGAGGTTTTGCAAAAGGCCGATGGGGACCTGTTCGGTAAGATCTATGAATACTTCCTTGGCAAGTTTGCGATGACCGGTGCGCAGGAGGGTGGGGAGTTTTTCACCCCTTTCAGTCTTGTCAATACAATTGTAAATGTGATCGAACCCGATCACGGGACCAACTTCGATCCTGCCGTGGGAAGTGCCGGTATGTTTGTGCAGACCGGTTATTTTATTGAAAGCGAGGGACTCAATCCTGCCGAGAAGGTGACCTTTTACGGACAGGAAAAAGCGGAGACCAATACACGTCTGGCCAAGATGAACCTGGCAGTCCATGGCCTCGAAGGGGATATTAAGGAAGGGAACACTTTCTACGAAGACAAACACAACCTTGTTGGAAAATGTGATTTTGTGATGGCCAATCCGCCCTTTAATGTAGATGGTGTTGACAAGGACAAGCCAACAGTCAAAAATGATCCGCGATTGCCATTTGGCCTCCCCAAAAACGACAATGCCAATTATTTATGGATACAGTATTTTTATTCTTATCTCAAACCCCCTTCGACAGGTCTCGGGAATTATCCCGGAAATGCAAGTAAAGGGGGAAGGGCTGGTTTTGTAATGGCTTCATCGGCCAGCGATGCAGGGCACAGCGAAAAGGAGATCCGCGAAAAACTGGTCAGAACAGGATCCGTTGATGTGATGGTTGCCATTGGGAACAACTTCTTCTATACCCGTTCGTTGCCGTGTACCCTTTGGTTCTTCGATAGGGAAAAAGAAGCCTCTCCCCCTGCCCCTCTCCGAGATGGAGAGGGGGGTGATCGTGCTGGGAATATTGAATTTCATTCTAAAGATAAACAACAATCATCTAGTCATTTTGGTGATGGACCTGCGGTGAGGACAAAAGATACTGTGTTGATGTTGGATGCACGGAAGATTTACAGGAAAGTAACCTCGAAGGTGAACGATTTTAGTCCGGAGCAGTTGCAAAACCTGATTTGTGTCGTGAACCTGTACCGTGGCAACACCCAAAAATTCAGGACGGTTGTAAAGGACTATCTACAAACTGCTGCAAACCTGGCCAAGGAAACTGCGGATGGCACAGCCGAACTGCAAAAGGTGATGAACAAGGTTCGACAATCCTGGAATAGGTTTGCCGTAAAATATGCAAAAGAGAATCCTGATGCACCAAGCTTCGCCACAGCCCTTAACCTTGAAGGATGGGACGAACTGATCAATTTACAAACTGAATTCATTGAATTTGTCTCAAGTCATGCGGAGAAAACCTCCCCTCTCAGTTTTGGAGAGGGGGCGGGGGCGAGGACAAAATCACTCCGCAAACCCCAGGACAAACTCCTCAAGCAACTCTTAGACACCATTGCCACCGCCGTTAAAGATCTCCAGCTCAACAAGAACAAAGATTGGAAAGAGCTGAACCTCAAGGAACTGCTCGACCAACTGAAAGACCTTCAATTGCAGCTTAGTGGCAACCCCAATGAAGAGGACCCCGGGTTGTTGCACGAAACCGAATATTTCTGGAAACAGGCCCATTGGCTCACAAGCCGTTTCCCCAATGGCGTTTATACCGATGTGGAAGGTTTGTGCAAGGTAGTTACCCAGGCTGACATCGAAGCCAAAGATTGGAGCCTTAGCCCCGGCCGTTATGTGGGTGTTGACACTGCCACCGATCAGGATTTTGATTACGAAGAACGTCTCAACGAAATCCATATCGAGTTGGAAGGGCTGAATGAGGAAGCCGTTGTATTGGCGAATACCATTTCTGGAAATTTTAAAGAGATGGCGATATGAAATGGGAGAAAGTTGAAATAGGAAAAATATCAAAAGTTATTTCTGGTTATCCTTTTAAATCACATGATTTTAAACCAGAAGGAACACCAATTATAAAAATCAAGAATATCAAAGATGAGCATATTGTTTTAAATGAAAGCGATTGTGTTGATTCTGCAATTGAGGTTCCTATTAGATTTCATTTAAGCAAAGGTGACATTTTGATTTCTCTAACAGGTTCACACATTACGTTGCCATCATCGGTTGTTGGAAGAGTTGCAAAATATCGACATGATACAAATTCATATTTAAATCAGAGGGCAGGAAAATTCATTAATATTGATCTTGAAAAATGTATCAAAGATTATTTGTTTTATTTTCTCATTCAAAAGGAAACATTAACGAGAATAGCCTTAAAAGCGCAGGGAGCAGCAAATCAGGCTAATATTAGTCCAGGTGATGTTGAAGGTATAGAAATCAATCTTCCCCCACTTCCCACCCAACGCCGTATTGTTTCCATTTTATCGGCTTATGATGATTTGATCGAGAACAATTTGAAGCGGATAAAATTGTTGGAGGAGAAGGCGCAACTACATTACAAAGAATTGATACAGAATTCGGTTTGCTGGGATAAAGTAAGAATTGAAGAATTCGTTTCAGTTGTTAAAGGAAGAAAACCGGCAAATGTACTTGAGCAACCAGAAGAGGATAGTTTACTTTATTTGCTTCTTGATACAGTTGAAAGATCAAAAACGCTGTGGACGACTGATTTGACTTTGCCATTATCGAAAGAATCTGATGTATTAATGTGCATGGATGGAGCAAGAAGTGGACTGGTATTTAGAGGGATGGATGGGGCAATTGGCTCTACCATGGCAATTTGGAGAAGTAATTCAGACCGAGTAAGCGGTGAATTTTTATTCCAATTTTTGAAGCAAAATGAATCTGCTATTACACAAGGAAATACTGGTTCAGCAATTCCACATGCAAATAGAAAATTTATATTTGACATGAAATTGTTAATGCCACCTAAAAGGGAGATTGATTTTTTTAATAAAATGACCAACCCATTGGTAAATCTCATTAAAACCCTATACAATCAAAACGCCAAACTACGCGAGGCGCGTGATATATTGTTGCCGAGGTTGATGAATGGGGAGATTGTGGTGTAGGGGCGGGCCCTCGTGGCCGCCCGTAATATTTGACGGAAAATCAATATGGCATGTAGGGTGCGTGCCCTTGTGGCCGCCCTTTTGTTTTATCCATTAACATTGTGGGCGGCCACGAGGGCACGCCCCTACCATTTCAAAATATTTGACGGAATAATACAATATGGCGGCAACGATAATAATTGGAATAACAAATTGACAGGGCGGCCACGAGGGCACGCCCCTACCATTCCAAAATATTTGACGGAATAATACAATATGGCGGCAACGATAATAATTGGAATAAC
>JBAXWR010000192.1:0-13717 GCA_037128295.1 Mariniphaga sp. | reverse complement strand
TTGTGGCCAATACCTCTACTTCCGAAAGGTTCTTCCTGCACACAGGCGATATCATCAGTGGACTGGAAGACCAATCACTTGTAGATGGAAAGCTAACTGCTTATGCGAAAGGCAATAAAGAGATCCGTGTACTGGGCGAAGTTGGAAACGATGCAGTTGCTACGTTGTTCAATGGTTTGGGTCAGGTGGTGCTGACAAAGAAACTGGGTGCAGGAAGCTTAAATATTATTGGTATTCCAAACCTAAGTAGCGGCATTTATCTCCTGAATATCAACGATAAAGGCACGCCACAGACAATTAAAATTATGATCAGAAAATAATTTGATAATTTGATGAGTTGAAAATGTGAAAATGTTGTAAGATGATAATCAGATATACTCAATTAAAAATGGAGTTATAACAAAATTACTGAAAATGCGGTCAATACCATGAAGTGGTAAAATCTGAATAACCCCCGGTGAAGCTTGCGAAACCGGGGGATAAGGAAAACGGGACTGATGGCAGCCCTGAAAGGGTTGAACATAAATAGTCAATTTAATAGCTTAATAATACTTTTTAAAAACAAATACGATCAATATGAAAATGAACAGCGAAGAAACATCGGGCAAAGATGCCACCAACAAAGGGAATAAGATGTCCCGCAAACAGGCAATCGGCAAGGCAGGGTTTATGGCCATTTCGGCAGCAACGACAATGATGCTGTTAAGTGTTCCCAAGACTGCACATGCGAGTAATGCCCCGGCAGCCCCGACAAGCGAACCCAGCGGTGGTGGCACATGGACCAAACGGACCTAGGGTGGTTGAGGCTTCCAAATTATTTTTTAACTGAAAACATCCTAAACAATTAGGGCTATAGAAAATGATTATGGTTTCCGAACTAATTTCTGAAATAGCAGGAAAAATTTGCTCCTTTAAGACAAATGAAACATTTTTTCAAAGGACATTGAGGCTACCTTCTTAGGACATCCACTTCTTTGTTTACCCCATTTTCTTTCGCCACCTCAATTTCAATAAAATCGGCTCAATTTGTTCCCTTTTCGGGATAAGTGGATTTGTAACAGACATATAGTTACGGTATTCGTCTCCAAAATGGCGGATCAGTTGCCTCTCTTCACGTTGGACCCGATGGAGATAAAACGGAATTGCCAGGATCAGAAATGCCGGGCCAACTATCCAATTCTGCAACATAAATACCTGGGCAATGGCAATTGCCAGAAATGATGCATACATCGGATGACGAACCCATTGAAAGACACCTGTTGTTATCAGTTGATGGTCTTCTTTGATTTCCAAACCGGGCGACCAAAATTGACCCAAATCGGAATGAGACCTAAAGAAAAGCCAAACCCCAAAACAATATAGCATTGTTGATGGAAAACCAAACCATTTCGGAAGGTTATAATCGAGTGCCGAAAACCATGCCGTGAAAACATAAATCAACGGAAGTAATTGAAATCCAATAGAAACCAGAAACAAGAACAATCGTTCCTTTTTGTTGAAATAGCTCTGCTGCTTTCCGCCGATATAATACTGAATGTAATAGAAATGAAGGACAACCTGCAAAACCAATCCACACAAAAAAATTATTTCCAAATAAGCACGATCCATCATTCCAATTTTTATGCAAAATAAACGCTTTTCCAGTTAGGTTCAGAAAGGTGGGGCAACAATTTTCAAAGAAATAAGAATGAGGAAACTTATAGATGGTTTAAACAACAAGATCCTTCCATTAAAAAATGAAGCCACCCAAAATTATTATATTTTGAATGGCTTTAACTTTGATATAACAAAACCTTTAAATAATCCCCATTTCAATCAGGGCCAGAATCCATATTTCAATGTATTTCAAAATATTTCAACTTATATCCCTTAACTACTGCAACTGTATCAAAACGACCGATTTAGCAGGTATCAAAGCAGTAACCTGACCATTGGACAATTTTGCATTTTTAAAATCAGCCAGACCAACTTCGTCTTTTTTACCAAAATCGTTGTAAGCATTTATTTTAGAGGCTGTTACAATTTTTCCGGAAACTTTGGTGGCCTTGGAGCCCTGAACATCAAAGCTGATATCCTGTGCATTGACAGGATCAAGGTTACATAAGGTGATACTTACGACACCATCCTTTATAGAAGCAGAAGCATTGATGGCATCGAGCGATTTTTCACCCGATGTATATTTTCCACATTTGATGTCGATTGGCAGCACCTGAGCCTCCTGATGGACATTGTACATTTTAAAAACATAATAGGTAGGAGTCAAAACCATCTCTTTGTCTTTGGTAAGGATAACCGACTGTAACACATTGATCATCTGTGCGATATTGGACATTCTGACACGGTCGGCGTGATTATTGAAGATATTCAGGTTGATTCCAGCTACCAGAGCATCGCGAAGAGTATTTTGCTGATAAAGGAATCCAGGGTTTGTTCCTGGCTCAACATCGTACCATGTGCCCCACTCGTCAACCAAAAGGCCCACTTTTTTGTTTGGGTCGTACTTGTCCATAATGGCAGAATGTTTTGTAACCAATTCCTCCATTTTCAGGGTCTTATCCATTGTATTGAACCAGGTTGCCTCGTCAAATTGGGTGGCAGAACCTTTCTTGTTCCAATCTTTCGGAACAGTATAATAATGTACCGAAATTCCGTTCATCATTCGCGAAGCTTCGCGCATTAAGACTTCAGTCCAGTTGTAATCCGACCCATTTGCACCGCTTACGATTTTATACATCCCGGGAGCCCGCATATAAGATGCATATTGACGGTAAAGATCTGCATAATATTCAGGGCGCATATTCCCACCGCAACCCCAGGTTTCGTTGCCTGCTGACCAATATTTAACGTTCCAAGGTTTTTCGCGACCGTTCTGCTTGCGCAATTTGCTCATCGGGTTTTCATTGGAAGATGTGATATATTCGATCCATTCGGCAGCTTCGCGAACAGTTCCACTACCAACGTTTAAACAGATATAAGGATCGGCACCAATCAATTCACAGAAATCGAGAAACTCATGGGTACCAAAACTATTGTCTTCAGTTACCCCACCCCAATGGATATTGACGATAGAGGCACGTTCCGATTTTGGACCGATCCCGTCTTTCCAATGGTAGGTATCGGCAAAGCAACCACCCGGCCAACGAACCAAAGGGACTTTCAAATCTTTTAATGCTCCCACCACATCGGTACGAAACCCTTTGATATTTGGGATGTCGGATTTATCGCCAACATAGATCCCGCCATAAATGCAATGGCCAAGATGTTCGGCAAAATGGCCATAAATAGCTTTATCTATCTTTGCTCCAGGCTGATCGGCGCGGATAACGATCTTGTTCTGTGCAATTCCCGAAAAAGATAAATTCATTAAAAGGATAACAATAAGCAACCCAATGCGATTTGTTTTTTTCATATTAGTTTGTATTAAATATACTTCAAAAGTAATAAATACTTTTAATATTTTTTTTGCAAAAAAATATTAAATCGCCAAAATAGTTTTTTTGTGATTTAATGGCGCTCCTATTTTTTTACCGATTGGATCATTCAGGATGTATTGATTACATTTGGCGTTGGAACAAAAAATTGATCAAACCATGAAGTTAATTTCCTCTTTAATGCTATACTTTTGTATAACAGGTATTTATGCTCAGGAAAAGAAAACAGCCTGGGATAACACCAATGACAAAAACTGGCCGACCGGATTTATAAAAAAAGAGATTCAATCGACAATTGACGGAACGATTCAAAAAGCTTGGTTTTATCCGAGTCAACTTGCCAAACCGCAACCATTGATTGTTTCATTGCACACTTGGAGTGGTGATTACAATCAGGAAGATCCCCTGACAAAGGAGGTGCTGATCCGTGACTGGAATTATATTCATCCCGATTTCAGGGGAGCCAATAACCGCCCTGAAGCCGGAGTGAGCGAACTGGTAATTTCGGACATTGAAGATGCCATCCAGTTTGCAATAAAGAACGGGAATGTTGATCTCACCAACATCCATATTATTGGCGTATCCGGCGGCGGTCTGGCAACTTTGGTTTGCTACATGAAACTAAAATACCCTGTCAAAAGCTTCAATGCCTGGGCTTCCATTTCTGATCTTGAAAGCTGGTATCAGGAGTGCAAAGTGCGTGGACTAAAATATGCGAATGATATTGAGATGATCACAACAAATGGGAAGGGTTTCGATGCATCGGAAGCCAGAAAAAGATCCCCTTTGTTGATGGATTTCCACCCTGAATTGAGAAAAGGAAGTTTTCTAAACATCTATGCCGGTATCCATGATGGTTACACAGGTTCGGTACCCATTAGTCAATCCATGAAATTCTTTAACAGGATATTGGATGAAATTATGCCAAGTCAGCTTTCCAAAAAGATTTCTGACAGCATGATTCAATCGCTTGTTATTAATCAAATTAATTCAAATCCCGACACACTTCTTACATTGGGTGGACGTAATGTTCACCTTATAAGGGAAGTTCCAGGACTCTGCTTTACCTTGTTTGAAGGTACCCACGAAATGATTGTCCCACAGGCATTGGCATTGATACCAATCGACGGTGAAAAAAACCGAATGAGGTTGAACGTTCTCACCATTGGGGATTCCAATGCTGCGGCTGAATTTGGTTATCCATACCAATTATCTAAACTTCTTCCAAATTCTACGATTATTAATAAATCAATTTCTGGAAATACGATTGGTTTTGATAACCTGGATCAACCTAAACTAAATACCCTAACCAACATTAACCGGTATCTGGAAGAGGCTTATTCAGATTTGGGAAAAGATAAGGAACTTGATTACATTCTGATTGGATTGGGAACCAACGATACCAAAAGGATATTTATTGACCGTCAAAAAGAGGTTCCTCAGAACCTTTCACGATTAATGGAGATGGTAAAAGGATATTTTACAGAACACAACAGAAAAATGCCAGCTATATGCATTGTATCTCCCCCTCCGATGGACGGGCAAAAGGCGAACGTAGAGAAATATGGGGGAAGTACGGACAGGATTTTGAAAAACAACCTGAAATTTAAAAAAGTTGCCGACAAAAATCATGTCGGTTTTCTTAATGTTTACGAACCACTTCTAAATGGTTTTCCGGATAAAACCTTGGATGGGGTCCATTTAAACGAAAAAGCTCAATTTGAAATGGCAAAGCTGATTGCTAAATATTTGGTAACTAGATAGATGCTTGTAATATATTAGCCTATATATCAGGTATTTAGTAGATAATAGGCTTATTTGAATGTCAATGCGATTTTAACCCCAAGTATTACGAGCAAACTGCCCAGAAAACGGTTGATCGGTTTCTCAAACCTGAGAAAAGCCTTTTGGACCTTTTGCTGGGTAAAAAATATGGAAACAATTGTAAACCAAATAAATGCAGTCATTACCATGATAAATGACAGAAAAAGGACTATGTAGGTCGGGGTTGTAGGACTGATCACAAACGTAAACAAGCTCAAAAAGAACAGAGTGACTTTGGGATTTAGGATATTGGTAAAAAAGCCCATCTTGAATGCTTGCATAAAAGTAAGGTCATCGACAGGCTTATCGTTGTTAAGCTCCAATTTCGAACCTTTTGCAAAGATGGAAGTCAAACCGATATAGACAAGGTAACCTGCGCCTAAAAACTTGATGATAGAAAAAACAACTTCAAATTTCGAGATAATAATTGCGATACCGGCTGCGCAATAAGCAAGATGGACGCATAGTCCAAGTCCGATACCTATAGCGGTAAATATCCCAGTTTTACGCGAATAACAGAGCGAGTTTTTCACGATCATCACAAAATCGGGACCTGGACTGACCGCTGCCAATAAATTCAGCAGTGTAACCGTACCAATAAGGGGGAGGTATTCCATCATTTAGCAGAGATATTTATTCATGCCAAAAATATATAAATTTGAAGAAATTTCCCTCAAACTTTCTTGTTTACGATAACGAAATCAAAAAACTGGACTTTTCGCTGATCGGGGGTAATACGGTAAATCCAATTTAGAACGCTCTTATAGTTAAGGTTACCTTTAAATGGGATATTTTGTTTGGTATAAACAAGAATCAGATAATTGTGTTCTCGTGCCGCTTCGGTCGATAATGCATAGCCAACCTGTTTGGTTGCAGGATCCCCCATCATTTTATTGACAGGGAAATTGATCAATGTGTTGGGTTTAAACTTTCTGTCAATGGTGTCATTCAGAAAAGGATATTCAGTACTTGAGAAAGGGAAGACAACAAAACTCTCTGAATCGTTCACATTGAAAATTTTCAGGTAACCTCCGGAATAGGGCAAAAAGGTAAAATTCATCAGATCACCGTTTTCGTAATACTCCTTGACACCTTCCACTTTAAAATCGAAGGAGGCATCAGCTCTGGCCTCGTATTTGATCACATCAACATTGATCAGAACTTGCGCCACAAGGTTCCCGAACTGGTTTGTAAAACTCTTTTTTTCAACAATCGAGTCATTCAATACGGCCCCGTTGATTTCGACAGAAACAAAAGAATTCATCTCCTCTTTGAAGCCTGCACCCGATTCACTGGAAGTCATTATATCTGAAGAACTTACGTTTTCTGTTACGCCAGCTTTTCTCAGAGCCTCCATTTTGGCTTCATTTACAGCTTTTACAAAAGCAGCTTTTAAACTGATATCGGAATTCGAGTCAACAATGTATTCGCCTTTAATGCCACTAAAGGTCAGGATTTGTTGGGCGGATGCTATTCCCGTGTAAATGAAGAGAACGAGAAAAATAAAAATTGCTCTTTTCATGTCGATTAGTTTTGAGATTTATTTTGCCATAAAATTAGAAATAAAGTTTAAATCTTTAGCCTGATTTTGATCCTTCCAAGCAAAGCGGTAATGCCGATAATGATCATTGCATAAACCATCGATTTGAACAACCCAACCACTCCGGTTTTGAGGATGTCGGGCAAAGTAAACGCGAATGTAGCCAGACTATAATAGACATATGGGATCAGGTAGCACGTCAATGTACTGTTACCTGCCGGTTTGATGATATTGAACCAATAGTTTTTCCCCTTTAGTTCAACAAGATAATAGATTATTGCCAAAAACCCAAATGCAATCCCATTGCACAAAAACACCCATGTTGGAGTGGCCTGAATCTTAGATATAATAAAGAAATAACGCAAAGCAAAACCCAGTATCACCAGAATCAGACCAATCCCCAAATATTTAATGGGCAATTTAATCCGGTTTTCAGGTGTTGTGGCACGGTCGAACAACATGCTTGCAGCAATTCCTGCGAAGGCAAAGCCTTGAAAAGCCCCTCCACCAGGAATTGGCGTATGCAACCATCCCGAATGATCGGCAACATTCAAAAGTGTAAATAATAACCAGAAGCCGAGTAACAAACCATTTGATTTTCTTGCAAATAAGTAAATTGTAGCTGTAATCAGATAGGTCCACCCAATCAGTCCAAGGATTCCTCACCATTGAGGGACCATATGTCCATTCCCATCTTTTCCACCTTTAAAGAAACACGCCAAAAATATAAGTATCAGTATTCCTGATATTTGCAATCCAATAAATAAATATTTCTTCCAATCTTCCGATTTTGGGTAAACGTTCCAGATCATGAAAAACGCAATAACCATTACAATCTCAAATGCCTCGCGGCTAAATCCGGAGGCTGCAACATTTAGTGAAGAAATATTGACAGTAAAAAAGCCCATTACCAACAATGCCAACGATCTCAACCCAATATGAAGCAAAATTTTGGCGTTCGTGTCACCCTTAGCAATTCGGTTGCGGATGGCATAAGGAACTGCCATGCCAACGATGAACAGGAAACACGGGAAAATAATATCGGAAAATCCGAGAAAATCCTGATCGGCACGAGCATGTTCAAGCCAGGCAGGTACTCTCTTTAAAGACCATAAGTCGTTTACAAAAATCATTAGCAGCATAGTAATCGCCCGAAAAACATCAATGAAATAGTGCCTGGGTTGAGTGTTTGTCATTGGATATTAATATTTTAAATTGTAGCTGGCAACTTGCAACTGGCGGCTGGCTTAGCTGCACGTGCTGACCGGGAATTATTTTGTTCGAAAAGTAATAATTTAAACAATGCGGCTGGCAACTGGCGTCTGGCAAAGCTGCACGTGCTGACCGGGTATTTTTTTATCCTGAATAAACCTCCGGTTTTTCCCATGGAATCAAAACTAAATTTGAAGCACTTGCAGTTAAGCCAGTAGCCAGCCGCTAGCCGCCAGTTGCCCACCATCATTCCTATAAAGTTTGTTGCTGCTTCTCAATTTCCCCAAACATTTCCCTGAAACATTGGGTCTGGGAATTTTCACCGGCTATGGCATCGGTTTTACGTCCATAAAATTCGTCCATAAATTGTTTAGCCCCCACCCATATTGTTTGGACCATACCCTGGTAACGGGGTTTCATCTCTGGAGTTGCCGAAACCCTGAATCGGTACATATCCTGAACTTGTTTCACTGCGATTTTGGGGTTTCGCCACGGACAAGTTACCACACACAGACCCTTGGATGCAAAGTAAACTGCACTCTGGTCAGGACGTTCGTAATGCCAGTCGCAAATCATCACATCTTTATTGATCAGGTCGATAGCCCGGTAAGTATTGTTCATGCTTGCTTCCCACATCCCCATTCCGGTCGTCTTTCCATCGATCAGCCGATCACCCCAAATCCAAAGTTTACGGTTTTTAAGTGCCAGGTGGTTACTGATTGTGTTCACCTCCCCTGCAAACAGTTCGGCCTTGTCGCGACCCGAACAGCGCGGGCATTTATCGTCACCGATGTAAAAAACCTCATCCATTCCGGCATGGAAAGCATCAGTTTCGAATACATCACAAATTTCATCCACCAAATCAAATACAATTTTGTGAATACCTGGATGGAGCGGGCAATAGCTTTTGCAGTACAACCCGTCTGCGTTCGGCCATTTGTATTTTTCGGGTATTTTTACAGCCGGTGTCTCGTCGAATTCGGGATAAACGCGTAACAAGTTGTTGATCTTCCCAGCCCACGACTGGTGCCCCAATAGATTGATTTGCGGTATAATCCTGATTTTGTTCTTTTTACAAACATCTACAAGTTTTCCAACGTCAGCTTTGGAAAGTGCATTGGAGTCGCGTAATTCTGGATGGATCTCGAACCGGTAATTGAAGTCAACGCGAAGGATTAAGGTGTTAACCTTCCGCGGAGCCAGTTCTTCCGCAATAAATTTTACAAATGCATCAACTTGCCGTGATTGGGGCGCTGCAATGCAAAATCCCCTGACTGGCAGAGAATTGTCGTTGATTGTTTGGGCTTTGAGAGGCTTTCCTGTAAAGGTACAGGTGCAAACTAAAAGCAAAATAATGGATTTATTCATACCGGCATAAATTGAGGATTAATTTTCAGACAGTAAAGCTGCTAATAATTCAGGAGAATTCTACAAAGAAATTAAACATTTAAAAGCCATTTCCAAACAGGAAGAATACGAATAACAAGATTACCAATACTTATTGTTTCCTCATCATTTTTGGTTAGGATAGTTCCACGTTCAATTTTGAGTTCTTTAATATTTGCCAACAAGGAAGAGATTTCCCTTTCACGTGTTCTAGGGTTTTGAATTTCATAACAAACCTGGAATAAAATCGGTTTTAATGGATTAATTAAAAAATCTGTTTCCTGGTTACCTTGTGTTTTATAATACCACACTTCGATTCCTCTTCTTTTCAATTCCAGAAAAACGATATTTTCGAGCAAACGGCCCAGATCCTCAGAAGTGCGAAAAGAAACAATATTACGTAACCCATTATCTATTACATACATTTTCCGATTTGAATCATACTGTCGTTTTAATGAGAAATCATATTTTGTCAATTTGAAAATCAAATAGCCCTCACTCAAGATGTTCAGATAATCCTTGATACTCGTCGGGCTGTTAAAGCCCAAAAGTTTTGCCAAGGTGAGATATCTGGTTTCGCTCGTAAAATTGGTAAAAATATATTGGGAAAGATTTTTAAACCCGTTTACATTCCTGATTGCGAACCGTACAATCAGATCACGATAAATAATATCATCATAAACCCTTTTTAATACCTCTGGTTCATTTACCTTCAAATATTCAGGAAATCCACCGTTTAACAGGTATTCGTCAAAAGCAGTCAATATTCTTGCAATGTTATCACTTGATTTTTCAGAAGAATCTATTTGCTTAAATATCAGGAATTCTGCAAACGAAAAAGGGAAAAGCTCAGTTTTAAGATATCTGCCTGTAAGATGTGTCGCCAATTCTGAACTCAGTAATTTTGCATTACTTCCAGTAATAATTACTTTGTAACCTTCGTCATGTAAGCGCCTTACAAACCTTTCCCAGCCAACAACCAGTTGGATCTCATCAATTACAATTGTCCTTGAATCACTGCTTCTTTTCATTTCGATCATCATATCGCTAAAATCACTGACCGAAAAGTTCATTAATCGTTCATCATCGAACGTAATATAGTGAAAAGAAGGATATTTATCGGCCAATTGAAGTGTCAACGTTGATTTACCTGATCGTCTGACACCTGAAATTACAGTTATCAAATCAGATTTCAAGTGAATTTCCATGTTGGCAATGCGTGGAATACCTCTGCTTTTTCTGGCAATCATTAACTTTTGATCCGCAATAACCTGGTTTAGAATCTCTGAATTCATAGAACTCACATTAGTAATGCAAATATAATCAAAAATCTCACATTAGTAATGTGAGTTTACAGATAAATGCCGGGAAATAATTATATTTGCTTTTGTAGATCAAAAATGGATGGAGGAAATAAAGTCAGCGACCATCCCCTGATTATAGAACTGAATAAATAGGAACGATCATGATCAAAAGGAAGAGATTTTTGTATATTATTGCTACATTGATTGTTATAATATTGGGTCTTGCATCACGGAAATTGTCAAACCATTTACCCGAAATCATAAATAGGTACATGGGAGATGCTTTGTGGGCATTAATGATCTACATTTATGTGGGGATTATCTTCCGGAAACTTCCGATAAAACGGGTGGCAATTTCCAGTCTCCTGTTTTGCTACATGATTGAACTGAGCCAGCTTTATCATGCCCCATGGATCGACCAGATAAGGAATACACGCCTGGGCGGATTGGTTCTTGGTTTTGGATTTCTTTGGAGCGACATCCTGGCCTATACGATGGGAGTTGGGATTGGAATGTTTATCGAATGGATGATTTATAAATATATGACAATCAAATAATTAAAATACACAAGCTCGCCACGTTTTTCTTACGACTTTGGCTTTATTCACTAGCTTTTCCGGTCTATATATTAGCCGTTCACAATCATCAAAAGCTCTTTCGATAAGTAAATGGAATATGTTCTATAACATATTTTGTTACAAAAACCGCTACGCAAACCTTTGCGAAAACCTTTGCACTGGTTTTCGTAATCTGCTCTGTTGTATTGTGATGTTATAATTGCAATATTTGCGGTATTATTAAAATTCGGGCTATGGAAATAAAAATGTTAGTGCTTTGGAGTTTGATTTGTATCTGTTCAGTATGGACATCTTCGGGGAAGTTAAATGCGAAAACTGTTCAACCTTTTGTGGCAGAATCAGGTGCGCAAACAGAAAAAGCCAAACCCCTTTCTGTTTTGCAGCAGGAGTTTCTCGACCTGAGGTTTGGGATGTTCATCCATTTTAATATTCCTACTTATGGCGGGGATGATTGGCCAGATCCTCAACTTTCTCCAGAAGTGTTCAATCCCCAAAAACTGGATTGCTACCAATGGGCCGATGCAGCCCTTTCTGCCGGGATGACTTATGGCTGTTTGACGACCAAACACCACTCAGGGTTTTGTATCTGGCCAACCAAAACAACCCCTTACAATGTGATGAACAGTCCGTTTAAACGAGATGTGGTCAAAGAATATGTGGATGCGTTCCGAAAGAAAGGGCTGAAAGTCTTTCTCTATTATTCGATTCTGGATACCCATCACAACATCCGTCCTGGATGGATCAAAAAGGAGAACACCCAATTCATTAAAGATCAGTTGACTGAGCTTTTTACCAATTATGGCGAAATCGCTTGTCTGGTGATCGATGGATGGGATGCCGGTTGGTCGAGGATCAGTTATGAAGACGTCTCTTTTGAGGAAATATACAAGCATATAAAGTCTTTGCAGCCCAACTGTTTGATCAGCGAGCACAATGCCGGAAAATATCCTGCCGATGAGTTGTTTTATACCGATGTGAAACATTACGAGCAAAATGCCGGACAGAAAATCTCCAAAGAGACAAACAATCTACCTGCACAAGCTGGTATTCCAATCAATATCAATTGGTTCTGGAAGGAGACCAGTCCGGCTGAGTCCGTTAAAAAAGCCAAGTACATTGTTGAGGATAACCTGATCCCCTTGAACAATGCCCATTGCAATTTTATCCTTAATGTGGCACCCAACCGCGATGGATTGATTGATGACAACGCAATTACAGAGCTAAAGGAAGTTGGGAAACTGTGGAAGAATCCAGGGACAGCAGCTAAACTTCCGTTTTACAAAAAACCAATTGTCACCTCAAATCTGGCAAAGAAGCAAAAAATGAATTCGAGCTGGTCTGCCGACATGGACATCTCCGACTTTGCCAATGATGACAACTTTACAACAAAATGGTCCTCTTCAAAAACGATAACCAATCCATATTTAGAGGTAGTATTCGAAAAGGAGACCACCTTTAATGCGATAGGAATTGTGGAATTGGCTAAAGGCCGGAATTCCCCGGGTGACGGAAAAACAAGAATTGAGTCGTACGACCTTCAATACTGGGACGGAAAAAACTGGAAGAACCTTGAGATAGCAGTCAGTAATGACTTGATCCGCATCCACCGGTTCAAACCTGTCCGATCAACGAAAGTAAGGTTGCAGGTGAATGGTTGTAAACCGGGCCTTGCAATTGCCGAGTTGATGGTTTACAATGAAACCTATTAGTTTAAATAGTGATTTGAGTGTACTCCGAAAAATCGGGACAAGGTGTGGCAAAAGAAGGCTTTTAGGAGTGGACTCATTTTTAAGGATTGTATAATTGAATCGAACAAATAATTATTGTAATATATGAAATCGTTAAAAGTATTATTCACCCTTTCCATTTTAGGAAGTGCCATGTTGTTAGTGGCACAGAAAAAAGAAGAAACGAAAATGAACGAAATGTGGGGAGACCAGGTGGTGAACCTTACAGCCCAGAATGCCGGACAAGGGCAGCTTTTCAGGGATGGGAATTACGCCATGTTCATCCATTGGGGGTTGTATTCCAATCTTGGAAACCAATGGAAGGGAAAAACCTATTACGGCATTGGGGAGTGGATCATGAACAAAAATATGGCCAATATTCCCGTTGAAGAGTACAAAGCGACGGCAAAGGATTTCAATCCCGTGAACTTTGATGCCAGGGCAATTGCACAACTGGCAAAGGATGCGGGGATGAAATACATCATCATTACAAGCAAACACCACGATGGTTTTGCCATGTACGGATCCAAAGTCAACAAATTCAATATTGTGGATGCCACCCCATTTGGTCGCGATCCGATGAAGGAACTCGCCCAGGCCTGTAAAGAGGTTGGGATTGGCTTTGGGTTCTATTACTCCCACAATCAGGACTGGACCGAGCCGGGTGGAAATGGGGGACCTGCAACCAATCCAGCCGGAGAAAAGATGACCTTTG
>JBAXWR010000191.1:0-13854 GCA_037128295.1 Mariniphaga sp. | reverse complement strand
ATATTGGTAGAAAAAAAAGTGCATACAACCAAAGCGGCGCAATCAGAAGGTCATTTGAGGATCGGATCTTCAATGCGCCGCAATCTGAAAAAGCGGTCATTCGGCATTTTCTGTTGTTTCAAAAATGAGGGGCAATCAGGCATCCATATCGGCAACCTAAATGAAAATTTCCAGGAAAGACCTTTTTGCCAAAACGCTCCAACCAACTTTGCTTTTGCGGCGCAGCTGGCGTCCCATCTTTCAATAACTTTTCTGATTGCGCCGCTTGTTTGATGGTTCGTTTTTTTCTACCAATATTCTGCTCCTAACGGAGCTTCTGTCCGTTGAAAAAATAGGATATGGATTCCTAAAATGAAATATACGGATTGTCATTGGTTCAACCGTTTTGCTATTTGATTCTTAAATCATCTGGATTCTGTCGGCAATCCCAGATTGAGTGAATTATAATTAACTCATTCTCAATTTCATAAAACAAGATGTAGTTGTCAACAATTAAACCTCTAACAGGATTGATTTCTGTGTTATGACCTATGTCGGGTTGCTTTAGTAGGAGTTTGAGTTCTTTGTTCAGTCGATGGTATAGTTTTGCCGAATAGGACTTGCTCTTGTTTCTTTCAGCATAGAACTCAAGTATTTTGAGGAGTTTAATCTCTGCCTTATGCGACCAAATTATTTTGTGCTTAACCATTCCTAAACTTTTTTATCCAGGAGTTCGTGTTCAATATACTGGCCTTGTTTGATTTCCTTTCTTGATTCAATGATCTCGTTTCTTTGTACCTCGGTAAGGACAATAGCCTCCGATCCGGTTTTTGAATCGAGAATTGTTTTTATAGCCGCGAGAAACGAAACGTCATTTATCTCGTTGATCCTGTGTATCAAAGCTTTCTTTAATTCGATGGTTGTCATGATAATTCTTCCTTTCCAACAAAGGTACAAATATTTTGATGTTTGATAAAAGTGGGGTTAATTATTTAGATGGTTTCGACTGACTGTGTACTTGGCTTTAGTCAAGGCCAAAATTGCAGGCTTTGAATATATTCTGTAGATTTATAACAACATTTTAAAGCCATATTATGATTTGGATCGGTGATTCTCATTTCCGGCACATTCAAAAAGCGCCAGAGGTGCGAAATATTGGTAGAAAAAGAATTGTAAACAGTCAAAGCGGCGCAATCAGAAGATCATGTAAGGATTAGACCTTTAATGCGCCGCAATGCAGGGATGTCCAAAAGAGAGGTATCCATATATTCGGCATGCTTCATAATTGATGGATGAACTTGCATCCCAAACAGCAATCGAAAAACCATGAATTCAAATTTCAAAATCCAATTTGCAAAAACCGTTCCAACCAACTTTGCTTTTACGGTGCAGAGGATTCCCATCTCTCAAGAACCTTTCTGATTGCGCCGCCTGGTTGATGGTTGCCTTTTTTCTACAAATATTTCACTCCTAACGGAGTTATGGACACACCAGAGGTGTGGAATATTTGTAGAAAAAGAATGGCACACAACCAAAGCGGCGCAATCAGAAGTTCATGTCGGGATCTGACCTCTAATGCGCCGCAATGCAGAGGTCCGAAAAAAAGTTGAAATCGACTCTACAGCTTTTTAAAAATTGATGTGTAATAGGAATGTAATCTAATCTAAACTATTTCATTAATCAATCTTTTCGCATCTTTTATAGACAAATTGAACTTTTCTCTACAAAATTCAATAGCCTCATTTCTATTCATCTGCTTAATGATATTCTTTGTTGTTTCATCAATTGTATTTATTATATCTTCATAGGTAACTATATTTTTTTCTTTTTCCCTTTTTGCTGATTCTTCTTTTGTTATTATACTACCTAGTTCCTCACAAAGTATAACAAAATTGCTTTGATTTGGTATTTCATATAAAAGGGAATTATTATTGTATACATCTGATTTCCAAAAACTAAAATCTGAATTATCTGTAATAATCCTGTCTTTAAATATCTGAGATTTATTTATTTTAAACATTTTTTCTTTTATACTGAAATGACTTGTAGTAATCTGCGAATGAAGATATTTTAGTTCCTCATAAGAAATCCAATTCGGGTTTTCCAATTCAGTTTTAATAGATTTAATTATAATATTCTCTTTTGTTACAACTAATATTCCTATGTTTCCGGTAATATTAACATCAACTACGTCATTTCCATGTCCAATTATTTCGCCAATCAATCCGGTTATTCCCCATCCTCCGCCCAATGATCTACCAATAGATTCTCCCGAAACAATTACATTTTCACTGAATTTTATATCGTGATTGAGAAGTAAATATAATTGTGGTTCATCCTGAGTTGTAGCATTTACAATATCTGTTATAATTGTCTTGGTTTTTTCAATTAACTTTTTCTTTTCCTCTTCTTTTTGGGATATAATTTCTTCTTCAAGTTTCCGTTTTTTGTTGAATGCTAAACTTTCTTGTTCCTTTTTACAATCTTCACACAAGAAACTCAATATAGGTGTCTTCTTACCACATTTTTTGCATGTACTCATGGTTTTAAAATTAAAAATGTTCAAACTACATTCGCGCAAAGCTAAATACAAAACCCCCCAAATTTTTCAACATCCAACAGTTGGTAGTGATTTTCCAACAGTTGGTAGCGATTTTCCAACAACTGACAAAATTAGGGTTTCCGATTATGGATTTTAACCGGTATTAAAAGGCATTTTTAGGGTGGAAAATAGGGGTAATTTTAGGTCTAAAAGCGTGTTTTGCCTATACTGACCACCGAACTGAGAAACCCGAATCTCGTTTAGGGTTTCCAATTTCCAACAATTATCATGGGTTTCGACCAAATGGCATTGTAAGTTCAACAGCCAGTACTGAAATTTAGGACACATTGTTTTATTTCTGGATTTAACGTTCTTTTGCAGAAAGTCGGTCCTTGACAATCTGACCCGTGTTTGGGGTATGCTTGGAGTTAAAGTATTAATATTCAATAGAATAAATATTAACGATTAATAATTAGGATCTTCAGTAATGATTATACATCCAGAATCTGGTCAAAACCATTTTTTGAATGAAGCAAAGATAATTAAAGTGATCATATATGATAACCGAAAGGTGGGTTTTTTTTATAAAATATTCGTTGACAAATCTGTCAACGAATGAATGGGTCAGAATTAACGAAATTATTGGGTGCGAGAATCCGTAAACTGAGGGAGGAACAGAACATTTCCCAACAGGATTTGGCTGCATTATGCAATTTCGAGAAGTCGAATATGGCCCGGATCGAATCGGGTCGCACGAACCCAACTTTCCTTACTTTGGTTAAAATCAGTGTTGCTTTAAAGGTTTCGTTGCCGGCGCTTGTAGATTTAGATCCAGATCGGTCATAATCTTATCGAGTTATTTAATTGATACATAGTTAATTATACTATTCCCACTCATCCCTCAATTGTTTCTGCCAGGCTACCGGGTCTGTAATTTCCTTGAAAACTCCTATCTCTTGCACTTTTGCAAATGCATCTAAAAGGACTTGTTTGTTGTAATTTCCTTTCTGTTCGGGTTCTGAATTCAAGTCAATTAATTCATTATTAATATTACCCCTATTTTGGTATTATAATTATTAATCCTGCTTGATCATGTTTATAAAGAATGCCACAAAGACACCAAGACTCCAAGATTCACAAAGGGTTAATTCCTTCACGTATAGACTTTGTGAACCTTTGTGGCTTCGTGCCTTTGTGGCGAAAAAAGGGCTTATAAAAGCAGATCAAACTTTGATGATCTTTCAATTCCCTAGTCACCAATAATTTATATTAGATTTCAAGGCCATATTTCAGCTTAAACTCATTGCGGGAACGTACCCAACCAGTATCAATATCTGCTAACCTTCACTCAACCCCAGTTTTTATTCATCGGTCAAATTAATCAACACTTCAGGATCAGTCACATCCAGACATTTTGCTTCAAGATCTTCATGTGTTTCATTGCACCCAACTGTCGTGAGACATTGAATCATTTCCATTTTCATTTCATCATGTCCCATAATTCCAATTTTTTGACAAGCTTACACAAAAAACAACAACCCCCGATTTGAGCAATATGGTCAACAATGCAATGGACACTTTAGACTTTTTAGACATTGTCGTAGTCAATATTAAACTATACCCAATTATTGCACTTGAACTTCGGCCAAAACTGGTAAATGGTCTGATGGATAGAACAACCCAAACGAATCGGACAATACGCCGTGACGAAGTACCTTAACTTTATCGTTGATAAAAATAAAATCGATCTTGCGTGGCAGCACCTTGACTTCAAAACCTCCACTGGTACCTTCCGGGCCATAAGGTAAACTGACCGATTTGTCGATCGCGTCATTTAATTCCTTCAAAATCATTTGGATTGGGACAGATGTCTTTACCAAATTAAAATCACCAGTCAGGATTACTGGCAGATTATCTTTATTGATCTCCTTCATCGAATTTAAGATCAGTTTTGAGGACTCTTCTCGGGCTTTGTTGCCACGGTGGTCAAAATGAGTATCGAAAACATAGAAACTCTTCTTCGTAATCTTGTCCTTTAGTTTGATCCAGGTTACGGTTCTGTTGCACAATGCGTCCCAGCCTAAACCTGGTTTTGCTGGCGTTTCGCTCAACCAGAACATGCCATCAATCACTTTTTCAAATCTGGCTTTGCGATAAAAAACAGCCATATGCTCACCTTTTCTGATACCATCGTCACGGCCAACTCCAACATGGTCAAAATCGGGAAAACTGGCTGTCAGGTCGTCCATTTGTTCAGGGAGTGCTTCCTGAACATTGAAAATATCTGCCTGGTGGAATTTAAGCAATCCCGCCACCTTATCTTTCCTGAGTGGCCATGCATTCACTCCATCGGCGGGAGTGTTCATCCTGATATTGTAGGTAATGATATTAAAAGAGCTGTTCTTTTTATCTTGTCCAAACGCCGAAACTGCCAGGATCAAAATCAATATTAACCCAACAGTCAACAATCTGAATATTTTCATAATATATTGTTTATTAATTGTTTATAATAAAGCAATCCCATTGATTTCTCAACAGGATTGCTTATTTCAACTATTTATTTCAATTTTATTTCTATCGTATTTCATTCTTTACCAAAATGTTACCATCCAGCATTCTGAATCAGCTTAGGATTCGTAATGATATCCGTTGGTGGGATCGGGTAGTAATACATTTTATCTTCCCATTTCCTGGAAATATTGTTCATCCAGGTGAGTTCGCCTGTTGTACCATTTTTGAGTTTTTGTGAATTGGCCTTGCCGCTTACAAGATCCGAAACATCAACATAGGTAACCCCTGAAACTGCAGGTGAAGGTTTGGTTCCCTGATAAAAAGCTACGTCAAGAATGCCATCTTCGTTAAGATCCATTGGTGTAACAAGAGCATGTACATAAAAACCGTTCCATTCCTGGTTCATCAGCGGACCTCTTTTCCATCTGAGGATATCGGCAAACCGGAAACCTTCAAGACACAATTCGATCCCACGTTCACGCCTTACTTCCAAAATTACAGGGTTGGAAATGTCGGGGAAGTAGGTTGCCTTCAGGTAAGGATCGACTATCGTAGGTAATGCGCTAAGTCCAGCCGTAATCCCACCCCTTGTACGAAGGACGCCAATTGTTTTTGCCCAGTCGGCATCGGTGAGTGTACCCAGTTCAGCATTTGCTTCAGCATAATTCAACAACACTTCAGCATAACGGAATTCAGAAATTGAATTGATATTTAAGTCACGGGTATCATAATACATGTCATCGAGGGTCCATTTGATCGGCATATATCCCGTAAAGGTATAAGAGAAAAGTGGAGGAGCCGGAACCAATGAACCACCGCTTAACCTTTTGTAATCGCCAAGCCTGATGGTCTGTTTAAGCCTTAAGTCCCTGTTCTTCACCTCATCCTTAAATAACATCGTGGTATAACCAGGATTACTGGTAAAAGGTGTCCCATCGAGATTCAAATAGGTATTGATGAAAGTCCTTGTAAAACTGGCTTTATCGCCGTAAGTACCGCTTGTCCAATACCAGTTGGCATCATTAAGTACCGAAAGGGTCAGGTCACAGATTGCTGCAAGCATCACTTCACTGGCAATTGGAAGTGCGTTGGTAAACACTGTACGATATGATTTCCCTGCACCACCAGTGGTATATATCGAATAAACACCATCGTCCATCACTTTTTTAGCTGCCACTGAAGCCAGTGTTAACCAGTTTGTGGCGGTACTTTGAAGGTTTAATTCGGTATGGTATTTCCTGAAAGTCCCCTCAAATAAGCAAATTCTTGATTTTAAGGCATATGCAACATATTTGGTAACAAGGCTTCTTGTGGGTTCACTTAACGATTTAATGTTGTTACACGCATAGTCTATATCGGCAACAATCGAGTCCATGACCAATGTGCGTGAATCACGCGGTCCGTACAAAGCTGCGTCGGTGACATCAAGCGGTTTTCCAATCCATGGCACATCGCCGAAACGTTTGACTTTCTCAAAATAGAAATAAGCCCTGAAGAATTTCGCAATACCATTGTAATTGTTCCTGACATCAGCAGGAACCAGCGGATCGTTGTTGTTAGCGAGGAAATAATTGATATTCCTTAAATCGGTCCATGTCCAACCTGAACTGAGGTTTGGTGCAAAAGCACCTTCCTGTACAAAAGTATTTACTGACTTAATGGCCATGTAATCAGCCATTGCATCGAGACTGGTTGACTTACCGGGCAAGATCGAATAAAACGAGTTGGCATACAAGTCCAATCCTTGCTGGCTGCCAAATACGGCTGATTTTGATGCCGTTGAGACAGGAATTTCTTCCAGGTTGCAGCTCACATACAGTATGCTTAAAAGGAGGAACCACAAATATTGTTTTTTCATAATCGTAAATTTTTAATAAGAACTTTAAAATGTGACGCTTAAACCTAATGAAATGCTCTTCAACATTGGATAGTTGTATCCATCACCTGAGTTACCACCTGGGCTAAATACCTGATCTGATGGCCCTGTATTTTCAACATCCAGACCTTTAACCAATTTGTATAGAGGGGAATACGACCATAAGTTCTCACCTGATAAATAAACCCTGACACCATTGGCCTTGATTTTTGAATACACTTTCTCAGGAAGGTTATATCCTATTTGGATGTTCGACATTCTTATGAAGGCCACATTTTGCATGTACTTGGTCTGCACAACACCAAGTTCACGCGCTGTGTTGCTCGAAGCTGCCCGTGACATCGTTCTCGGGAAGTAAGCATTTGTGTTTTCAGGTGTCCACATATTTCCAAGATGCCAGGTAGGAATGTTGTTATAAGGCCTGTTGTATTGTCCCCAGAAAAATTCTGCTTCAACGCTCGGATACCAATCCTGTTTTCCAACCCCCTGGAAGAATGTTGAAAAGAAGAAGTTGTTCCAGTCGGCATTGATGCCAATCCCATAAGTATAATGAGCGGCACTGTTTCCAATGATGCTCCTGTCTCCCGGATCTGCAACCCTGTTGGTACCTACATTGATGAAACCATCTTTATTTGTATCCAAAAGTTTAATGTCCCCTGGATACCAAATGTTTGAAGGTGACGCCCTCATTTGTGGACTTTGTTTTGCATGGGCAGTAACATCGGCAGCATCGATGAAGAATCCTTCGGTGGTATAGCCCCACATTTCACCAATTACCTGTCCTTCGTAATAATCAGAAAGTAATTTATCTGGATTGTTGTATCTCTGAATCACCGATTTGTTATCAGCCAGTGTAAATCGGACATCATAGTTGAATGGTTTTGAGCCAACGTTGAATTTATCCCTCCATGTGATTGCCATTTCCCATCCTTTGGTTTGTAAGTCGGCATAGTTTCCTTTTGGGGCCGTGGCACCAAAGGTTGCGGGAAGTGTCAAACCAATTGTGAACATATTGGTTGTATTGCGGATGTAATAGTCGCCCACAAACCTTAAACGGTCAGAAAACATCGCAAAGTCAAGACCTAAGTCTGTCGTTGTGGAGGTCTCCCAGGTTATCCCGTCGGGAAGTACGCTTGGCCTGCTTGTATATTGAGGTTTAACCCCATTCAAAATATTGCCCGACTGAGAAATAGAGAATTGCTCCTGATAAACATAGGAACTGATGTTCCCATTTCCAAGGGAACCATATGAAGCCCGTAGCTTCACATCCGACAAAATCTTGGGGGATACATGCCAGAAAGATTCTTTGGAAAGACGATATCCTCCCGATACTGAAGGGAAAAATGCGTAACGCTGACTTGCCGGAAATTTTGAGGATCCGTCGTAACGGGCATTTACTTCGACCAGATATTTATCTTTAAATGAATAATTCAACCTTGAGAATCCACCCAGGATGTCCCATTTCTCATAACCACCACCTGTTGTAATCGACTGTCCCAATGCGAGATTCATATCAGTAGCACCTTCGTAGATCATCCCGTTCCGTTGTGCTGCCAGCCTGTTATAGGTCGATTCCTCATAGTTGTAACCGACCATAAATTTCAGATAATGAGAATCTTTAAAAGTGTTTTCATACTCTGAATAAAGGTTGGTGGCAAGATACCTGGTTTCGCGGTTGTCAAATGCCAGGTCATTTGTTGTAGTTCCAACATATGCTGTCACTCCTGGTTTGTTGCTGTAAGGCACCTGAACACGTTTTTGAGTTGTGTTGTTATTTGTATTCCTGAAGGTAAAATCACCTTTTACCCTCAATTTTTTGTTCAGAAAGCTGGATGTAAACCCTGTCGTGTTTTTGAATACCTGTTTTTTATTGTCAATACCATTTTTGCCATACCATAAATCACCAACATTGTAAACAGCAACCATAGTTAATGAACCATCCGGATTGAACATCGTTCCTGCAGGGTGCCCTTCGTCTGCAATATTTCTCCAAATCCCGCTTCCTTCACCAACGTTCATTGGGTTGTGGTACGACATTGTGGAATAATCGGAGTTGTTTTCGATCTGCAGCCATGGGAAAACCTGGATTGTTCCTTTAGCACGAAAGTTTTTCATGCTATAATCATCAGAATTATAACGGAACAACCCATCCTGTGTCATATACCGGCCCGAAACAAGATAAGTTGTCTTTTCCCCACTTCCTGTAACAGTGATATTATTGTCTGTAGCCGATAAGTTCTTTTTATACAGCTCATTATAAAAGTCAGTACTTCCATAGTAAACATACTCCCCGGTTACAGGGTCAATATCGACTGTTTTATAAGGTTGTCCGGAATCGACCCTTCTTTTAAATTCATCAAGGTAAGCCTGTGAAAACTTCATCGTCTTATTGATGTTTTGTGGGAAGGAACCATCGCCATTTACAAATGCTTCGGAGAACATTCTTACCCAGGTATATCCATCTGTCACAAAATCAGGAACAGCAACCGGGTTTTTAACCGAAAAACTCGATGAATAAGTCACGCTTGTTTTCCCCTTATCAGGATTTTTTGTCGTGATCAACACAACGCCAAAAGCGCCCCTTGCCCCATAGATCGAAGCCGAGGCAGCATCTTTCAACATGGAGACGCTTGCTATATCGTTTGGATTTAACAAGCTTGGGTCTCCTTCCACTCCGTCGATCAGGATCAAAGCACTACCACCCTGGCCAATAGAGGTCGTACCACGGATATTGTAACTAGGTGCCTGATTGGGTTTCCCATCCAAAAGTTTAATGTTCAGGTTCGGCATAACCCCCTTCAAACCCTGTGTAACGTTGGTTATGGCGCGATTCTCAAAAACTTCGCTTGTAACCTGGTCAACAGCGCCAGTCAGGTTTGCTTTTTTCTGGGTACCGTAACCGACAACAACCACTTCCTCCAGGCCAATGTTCTCGTCGCGGAGGACAACATTAAATACAGATTGGTTTCCGACCGGGGTTTCAAGGGTTGCCATTCCCACGAACGAAAAAACCAGGGTTTGGGTCCCGGCAGGAATCGGCAAAGTAAATTTACCGTCCATGTCGGTAATCGTCCCTACGGTTGTCCCCTTTGCTACAATTGTAACACCCGGCAACGACTGACCGCTTTTGTCTTTTACACTACCGGAAACACTTTTTTGCTGTGCATAAACACCCGCCGGTACCATAACCAGTCCGGCAAGGAAGAAAAATACCATGATCCTCAACACTCGGAAGATCCTTTTCCATCCACTGTCGCAGATGGGATTCCATCGTTTTTTTTCCATTAGTTTCACTGTTTTTTTGTTTAACCTTTTAGTAATTAATGCTGTTGATGATGCAGAAAATGGCGCAAGCATTTCCTGAAATAGTAATCGGTTTGATTTTAAAACCAAACGATAGTTTAGTCGTTGAATCAGCTAAAAGTAAATAATATTTTCACAAAAAAAAACATAAATTCATATTGACGAATTTATGTTTTTATGTTTATATTAAAAATGTGGATAACAATTAAAATACATGATATTTAGCATGTTATTTAATCATTGGATTGTCCTTCTATATCCTTTTCGAATCGCTTAAAGGCAGCTCTGATCACAAGATAGCAGATAGTTATCAATGCCGGCCTGCACAACAACCAAAGTACCTGAATGAAATAATTCATCTTATTCAATTTATAAGTTAATAAATATGTCATCCTTCTTTAGGTCCGATTTTAATTTGTTCAGTCATTATTTTGATTTCGGCAATCAGTAACAGTGTAAAAAGTGCAGCAAATAGCCAGAATGTTACCATTACCGAACCGGCATTTATATTTGTTACGGCAGCCGATTTAGGCAGCAAACCCTGTATAACCCAGGGTTGACGCCCCATCTCGGCAACCGTCCAGCCCGCCATTTGGGCCAGATAAACCAGAGGGACCGTAAAAATGGCAATTCTCAAAAAAAAACGATATTTTGTAAGCTTATCATTAACAAGCAAATAGAATGATAATGCAAAAAATACCATAAACCATATCCCCAATATGACCATAATGTGAAAACTATAAAAAACAAGCTGAATGTTGGGGATCAGGTCATTGGCATTCATCACAAAACCATATCCGAAGTATTTGAAATAGTTTTCCTGAAAATCCTCCGACATGAACTTTTCCCGTAACTGGGCTGCAATGGTTATATTCCCCTCTGAAAGAGCATTTTTATAATTGCGAAGTGTTTCAATCGCCATCTTACCCCTTGAAATTTTCTCTGAAGCCGAAAGGAATCCTTCCTCCTTGTTACCGTCGATCAGATCTTTAACACCGGGTACGAAAGCATTCATATCCAGATGGATCATATAAGATAAAGCATTTGGAATTTCTATTTTGAACAGGAAATTATTGAGCTTACTGTTCTCAGGATCAGTTTTAAAAGGTGATATTATTCCGATTGCCACAAGTCCGGCACCTTTCTTTCCCTGGTAAAGCCCTTCCATGGCAGCAAGTTTCATCGGTTGTTTAAAAGCTACTTGCCTGGCGGAACCGTCACCTGTCGAAATTAAAAACAAGGAACTGATAAAACCAAAGATCGATGCAATAAGGATACTTTTTTTCGCAAAGACAACTTCCCTTTTTTTTAGAAGGAACCATGCAGATATGCCAATGATAAAAACACCTGCAAGTACAAAACCTGAAGAGATAGTATGAAGAAATTTGTTGATGGCCATTGGTGACAGAAAAACGTCCCAGAAATTGACCATCTCATTTCGGGCAGTAACCGGATTAAATTGCATTCCAACAGGGTTTTGCATCCAGGCATTGGCAACCAGGATCCATAAAGCCAACAAATTCGCCCCTATTGCGGTAAGCCATGTTGACATCAAATGAAATTTCCGGTTTACTTTTCCCCAACAGAAAAACATAACGGCAATAAAGATCGATTCCATAAAAAAGGCCATGATTCCTTCGATGGCAAGAGGAGCTCCGAAAATATCGCCAACAAACCACGAGTAATAGGACCAGTTCGTCCTAAACTGATAAACAAGGATGATACCGGTTACCACGCCAATGGCAAAGTTGATTCCAAAAACTTTCATCCAGAAACGGGTTATTTTTTTCCATTCTTCGTTACCAGTCTTGTAATAAATCGTTTCCATAATGGCCAGGATAAAAGTAATTCCAAGGGTCAGTGGAACGAAAAGCCAATGGAAATAAGCTGTTAAAGCAAACTGACCCCTTGACCATGATAGGAGAGAAAGATCAACAATCTCATTCATAATACATTATTTAATCTTTGTGAAATTTTTAACGACGTGTGACCCACGTTCCTTGTCATTCTTAAAAATGTGTTTTCAAAAAATCGGAAAAGAAAAAAAGTAAAATTAGAATTTATGTGACATAAAAAATGTGCTTATATCACATAATCCGATTTAACTTAAATTTTTTTGTTGAACATTTCGCAACTACTATTTGTTGAAAGTTGCAGTTGAGAATAAAAGTAATTTGTAAAGAAATATTTTTATTTGATTCTAAAATAATATTTGTAGTTTTAGCCAAACAACTTTCGTGTGATTTCTGAAATTAATTTTGTTAACTAATACTTTTACAAATGAGACATCTCATCATTATTTGTCTATTTTTAACATTCGGTTGTTCGAGTTCAGGGCCAAAGAAAAATACCCCTGAACAAAAATCTGTTAACACCGAAATTGTAAAAACTGTTGCTGTAGAATTATCCATTAAAGGGATGTCTTGCACCGGTTGTGAACAAACCATTCAATCAGGGGTCGCTACCATTGCCGGAGTAAAGCAGGTAAAAGCCGATTTTAAAACAGGAAAAGCCAGGGTGGAATTTGCTCCTGATGTAGCCGATACAACCGGGATAAAAACGAAAATTGCAGATTCAGGATACATCGTTGCAGGTATTAAGCCTATTTCCACTGATAGTATCCAATCAAAGTTTTAACTTATTAGTTAACAATACAATATATTTATGAGTAACAATACTGACCCTATTAACGAAAATGAAGCTCAGGGTAACGAAAAATCCCGTAGGGCATTTTTTAAGAAATTCGGATTGATTGGAGCAGTAGCCGCAACAGGTGGAGCTGCTATTTATTCCGGTAACCAGTACGAAAAATCCAAACCCAATCAAGACCTTGTAAAGGTGCTTACGGCAGACAATCGTCTCGTTGAAGTTCCCCGCGACCAGGTTAAAGATATCAAAGTTGACCTGACCCGTTTACAAAAATTGGGTCGTGAAGGTTTGAAAGGGCACCGTTGGGTGATGGTGATCGACCTTGCAAAATGCCGGAACGCAAGGCAATGTGTGGCAGCCTGCCAGAACGCCCACCATTTGAGGCCTTATGAATATCATATCAATACCCTTGTCATGCAGGAATCAAAAGACACGGCACCCTATTATATGCCAAAAACCTGCCAGCATTGCGATAACCCTCCATGTGTTGCTGTCTGTCCGGTTAATGCCACCTTTAAACGACAGGATGGAATTGTACTGATTGACAATGAAAGATGTATTGGTTGCCGTTTTTGCATTGCGGCCTGCCCCTATTCAGCCCGAATGTTCCACTGGGAAGAACCGCTGATGGCCGAGGAGGACAAAGGGAAAGTTTATAATATTGAATTGAATGTTCCGCAACGGAAAGGGACTATTTCAAAATGCCTTTTCAGTTCCGACCGGTTGCGCGAAGGAAAATTACCTTATTGTGTATCTGCTTGTCCCAATGGTGTTTATTATTTTGGAGATGAAAATCAGGATGCAGTTACCAATGGTACGACCAAGGAGACTTACAGACTTAGCGAATTGCTCCGTGTAAACGGTGGTTACCACCTGATGCCTGAACTGGGGACTAAACCGCGAGTTTACTACCTTCCGCCAAAAAACAGGCTGTTTGAATTTGTTGATCCACGTGGGCAAAACCAGAATCAGGAGAAAGTATAATATTAAGCTA
>JBAXWR010000190.1:0-13890 GCA_037128295.1 Mariniphaga sp. | reverse complement strand
CAATCTGACTGCCACAGATTGGACTCTGCCTGCTGACAATGAAGGCTTTACCTTTTTCCATAAAACAGGGGATATCTCAAAACCAACCAATCTGTCAAGAACCCGTCTTGCCTGTTGCGCATCAACTAAATCCTTATTCAATAACCGTGGGTTCTCAATAGCCCTCAATATAGCATCCTTCGTAATCTCATGAAAAACAATCCTATTGGTTTTCTTTGGATCAAGGTGCAGTACTTCCATCAAATGCCAGGCAATAGCCTCTCCCTCCCGGTCCTCGTCCGATGCGATCCAGACCGTTTTGGCCGATTTTGCACATTTCTTTAAGTCGCTGACAACCTTCTTTTTGTCTTCCGAAATAATATAATTTGGTTGATATTTATTATTGATATCAACTCCAAAGTCTTTTTTATCAAGATCCCGGATGTGCCCGAAACTAGATTTAACAAGAAAATTTTTTCCCAGAATTTTCTCAATTGTTTTCGCTTTCGCCGGCGACTCGACTATTACCAGATTCTCTTCCATGTATTTTACAGAGTAGTATTAGTGCTCTAAATTTTTTGCAAAGTAAAGAAAATCAAATCCTAAGTTCAAACTATTTCCACACATATAACAGTCGTATGCCAGAAAAATGGACTGAATTAGCAATGTATATTCGCTGAAAATCAATAATATAAGCCATATAAATAAATTATTTGCTAAGTTTTCTTTTTTAGAAGTAGCAAGTCCAATTTATCGGCAAAAAAAATCCTGATATTAACGAACTAAAAATTTATATATTCGTAAATATCAGGATATCAATTGAATAATCAGCGCATGAAAAGCTTAAATCTAAAATGAGCAGATTGGAATCTTTTCGTCACAAATTTCTAAAAATCCGAATAATCGGTCGGATTAAGCAACATGATGACCGATTTGGATACAGTATGTTTATATTCATCGAGTGACGAAAGTTTTTTCCAGTCGGGATGGTTCCTGAATGCGTCCCAATGAGCATTGTGGGAAGCCATATCCGAAAAGGTTGTAAGATACATGAGGTTTGGCATTGTTGGCCCCGAAATAACCTCTGCGTAGAAAACCGCATTAAAATCGAGTGATTTAAATAGTTTTACCTCACCACCTTCATTGAACATCTTGACCTTTTTCAAAAACAGGTTCTGTGTTGGTCCTTCATAGCTGCGCAATTCATAAATCCTTTCTGATGGTTTTGTCTGATGCTTTGGAATAAACATCTCCGGGGCTTCCGGGAACGCTTTCAAAAGGATAGACTCTTTTCTTTGGAAAGGAACATTGTCAAACGGTGCCCCTAAGAAATCGGCTCCATCAGTCTGGTAAACAGCGTCCTTTAATAAAGTGCTATTTAATTTGTCCAATTGATCAGGGGAGGTCAAAGGGAGCAAAACGATGATCTGATTCTTAAAAATGGTATCATTCGGTAGAGGTTTAAATACTCCAACAGTTTTTATGCCAGCCCGGTGCAATGCAGGTAAATATGCCGATTTCAGAAAATTGTCAACACGAGCCTCCTGTGCCTTTCCATTAATCCGGTAGGTTTGGATCTGATAATAATCGCGTCCTGCACCTGATACAAAACTGGATAAAGCGAATATCAATATACCAAGGAAAGATAATTGTCTCAATGTTTTTTTCATTTTATATATTTATAAATTTAATTGAAGTGAATTGTAAATAGATGGATGTTTTAAAGATTCTCACCGAAGGCAAACCCCTTACGTGCAGGTTCTTTGATATAATTATCCAGTTCCGGATGATTGGTCACCTTCATGTTTTTGGCATCGTATTCGATCCGCGTATTGAACCTTTGCGCCAGAACGCCAGTTAGAGACATCTCAACGAGTTGGGTGGCATAATCGAAGTTTGAACCGGGAATTTTTCCATTTTTAATGGCATCAACCCATTCACGTTGCGGATTTTCCTCGAACGTCCTCGGTATTGTTTTCTCAGGAAGTTTTGATTGGAAAGCCTCCCATTCCCCTTTTGGCATCATTAAGGCAGGGGTGTTAGGCCTTCCGCCTGTGGCGAGGCACATTTTATCCCCCACCATAATCATCCCACTTCCTGGTAATTTCTCTGTATGCCATTCCGGACGAATCTCGGGTTTAAGACCACCTTCATACCAATGCATCTTAACAGGTACTTTGTTCCCGCGGGCAGGAAAATCCCAGCGCATGATCGCCTGATCCGATACATATCCATTATCCGGAACCGGTGATTTAAATTCAGCTTCCACAACTTCAGGCAAACCTAAGTCCAGTGACCAGAATGGGGCATCAAGTGTATGACAACACCAGTCACCCAATTCACCATTACCAAAATCAAAATAACCGCGCCATGTTTTGGGGGCATAAGTGTTGTTGAATGGCCTGAAGGCAGCCGGCCCGAGCCATAAGTCCCAGTCGAAACCAGCCGGAATGGGTTGTTCGGGAGGTGGAAAACTATCCGGTTTGTTGAAATATTTGGTAGGGCCAAAATCGGGGCCGTCAAACCATGCGATAACTTCGGTCACATTCCCAAGTAAACCAGCTTCATACCATTCTTTAACTTGCCGTATGCCATTCGTGGCATGACCCTGGTTGGCCATCTGGGTAATCACATTATAATGTTTGGCCGCTTTCCTGAGGGTTCGTAATTGCCAGATATTGTGTGCCAGTGGTTTTTCGCAGATCACATGTTTTCCCAACTCCATGGCGGCCATTAATGCAGGAAAATGGGAATGATCAGGCGTACAGACCATTACAGCATCAATTTCCTTGTGCATCTTGTCGAGCATGACCCTGTAATCTTTAAACCGTTTGGCATTGGGCATTGCTTTAAAAGCATCTGCCGCACGGTTATCGTCAACGTCACATAAAGCAACAACATTTTCGTTCCAGCTCGAATCTTTCTGATTGATTACTTTGCTCCAGTTGCTTTTCCCTTGTCCTCCAACCCCTATGACGGCAATATTCAGACGACCGGAAGGTGAACAACTCATAAGGTTTGGAATAAAAACAGCTCCGGCGCCCAATAAGGAAGCTGATTTAATAAAATCGCGTCTTGATGTTTTCATACAAATATTTTTAAATCATTATTTTAAATGATAAATAACTCTAAATTAATCAGGCTGTTACCTTACTTTTCGTTTTGTAGTCATGCAATCCGAAATAGAAAACAAATGAGAAGCAAATTAGCGGAACAACGAATCCGATTCCCATAGTACTAATGTCAGCAATGTAACCCATTAATGCAGGAAAGATTGCGCCTCCAACAATTGCCATTACCAGAAAGGATGATGCGCGTTTGGTATGGCTTCCAAGGTCACGAAGCCCAAGGGCAAAGATAGTTGGGAACATGATACTCATAAAGAAGTAGATCAGGCAAAGGGCTATTACGGCAACTGCCCCAACACCGGTAATGACAATACCGGTTAAAATCATACAGGCAAGTGCATAAAAAAGAAGCAAGCGGTTGGGTTTAAAGATTCCCATCAGGACACTTCCCACAAAACGACCTACAGTAAAAAGCCCCATACCTCCTATAGAAAGTATAATACCTGCGGCAGTTTTGTACATCTCGTCGGTAAAGGGCTCAACACCTCCCAACATTTTCAAAATGCCAATTAAAAACCCTGAACCGACCACCTGGCCATGCTCCAAAGATTTAAAAATATCGAAAACGTAATTGATAAAGAAGCTGTTAACACCTGTTTGCGCGGCTACGTAAAAAAATTGCGCAACGACAGCCCAGATAAAATGGCGGTAATGGAATAATGATTTAAAACCAGCAGATTCAGAGGTTTCTTCAGCCTCTGTATATTCGACATGTTCTGCCTGAGCTTCGTTGATTTCGGGAAGCTTTGTTTTAACAAAAAGAACAGCAATCAGCAATACAACAATCCCGATCCCAACATAAGGAATGGCAAGGGATGCAAATGGATCTGCTTTAGGATCAGTGGCTCCGAATAGAATAAGGCTTCCTACGAGTGGGCCAAGTATCCATCCAAGACCGTTAAACGATTGGGAAAAATTGAGCCGTTGGGCAGCCGATGCTTTTGGTCCCAGAACGGTAGAATAAGGATTTGCCGCAGTCTCAAGGCAGGTCAATCCTAATGCAATGATAAAGAGAGCGGTAAGAAATGCCCAGAAAGTTTGGATATGTACCGCAGGATAGAAAAGGAATGCGCCAAAAGCGTAAAGTAAAAGTCCAAAGATGATACCTTTTTTATAACCAAAACGTTTCATCAACATACCGGCAGGAATAGCCATAATAAAATACCCTCCGTAAACTGCAGCCTGAACCAATCCTGACTGTGCTTTAGAAACATGAAGGATATCCTGGAAATGTTTGTTTAATACATCAAGCAAACTATGCGCAAAGCCCCAAAGGAAAAAGAGACTTGTAACCAAAACAAAAGGAATGAGATACGACGTGCCATCTTCACTCTTAATTAGCGAAACTGATTTTTTTGCCATTTTTTTGAATAAGAATTAAAGTATTGGGGTAACCCCTTTTTTAAGTATGATATTTCCGTATTTAGCTGTTTCCCCGGTCATTACAACAGCAAAGGCACTTTTTGCCCTTTCATAAAAAGCAAAACGCTCTACTCGCTCAATAGGGGCAACACTCGGATTTGTTTGATGGATACTTTTCAGATAACCCGTTTCTACTGTTGGATCGAGGGTATCGCCAGGAACGGCAGCCATCATCGCTAGTGGATGGGGAACATAAGCATCCAATTCGAATAACGGGAGGACTGCAGCCAATAAATCCGCGATTTTTAGTCCATCTGCACGCAAAACACGCGAATTAAATGTTTCGCCCGGGAAATGGGCGTCGGCGAGCACAATTTCGTCGCCGTGTCCCATTCTTGCCAATACGGCAAGCAACTCGGGACTAATCAGTGGGGAGATTCCTTTTAGCATAGTTATTAAGAGTTTGGGGTCAAATATAAATGATATTTTTTTAAAAAAGATTTCAAGCCAAATAAAACAACCTGCTTTGTAATAAAAACCAGCATACATCATCAATTTTGTAAAAGCTACAAATAGGCAGCAACGTTAAAATGATACTTTTGTGGAGAAATATAAGTAATATGAAAAGGAAAATAGGTTTAACGCTAATTATTTGTTTATCAGTATTCTGTTCTGTTATATCCCAGGATCGTACCCAGGCTTTAAAGTGCTGGCACGACAATAAATTCTCGATGTTTATCCATTTTGGAGTCTATTCAGAACTTGGTGGTGTATGGAAAGGGCAACCTGTAAAGAATGGTTATAGTGAACAGATTCAGGCACATGCAGGGATTTATTCTGATGTTTATGAAGAAGTCCCTTCCATTTTCAACCCATCTAAATGGAATTCCGATTCGATTGCTGCACTGGCAAAAAGTGCCGGAATGCGTTCCATCGTGATCACGTCCAAGCATCATGATGGTTTTTGCATGTACAAAACCGCGACAACCCGGTTTAACATTGTCGATGCCACCCCATTTAAGCGGGATGTGATCAAAGAGCTATCGGAGGCTTGCAAAAAGCAGGGACTTAACTTTGGTTTATACTTCTCATTAATTGATTACAGATTACACCCCTGGACAACGCATAATGCAAATCCAATTACAGCCGACCACCATGAATACAATAAAAAACAAATTGCGGAATTGCTGACCAATTACGGGCCAATTTCGGAGATGTGGTTTGACATGGGTTCGCTCACCTCAAAACAAAGCCACGAAATTTATGAATTGGTCCACCAACTTCAGCCAAATTGTATGGTTAGTGGTCGTTTGGGAAACAACGCCTATGACTTTTGTGTGATGGGCGACAACGAATATCCTGATTACAAAATAGATGCACCATGGCAAACCCCTGCCTCCATGTTCGATGAAACATGGGGATACCGTTCGTGGCAAAAGAGAGAAAGCCCAGAATCCAAAATGGACGAAAAGTTGTTAAGCCTGATTAAAGTGGTGAGTCGTGGTGGGAACTATTTGTTGAACATCGGTCCCAAAGGAGATGGGACAGTCGTTCCATTTGAAGCTGAAGTATTAAAAGGAATGGGACAATGGCTTAATATCCATAGTGAGGCCATTTATGGTACGAGTGGCAACCCTTTCCCGGAATCGTTCCAATGGGGTGAAGTCACAACCAAAGATAACTCTCTTTACCTGATCCTGTCAGGCAAACCAACCAGTACAATTCTTTTACCTGAAATTTCAGGTAAACTTAAAAATGCGGCTTTAGTGGATGATCAAAAATCCATCCTTAAAACAAAAGCTGAAAAAGAGAATCTTGTCATTACCGTCCCGGAAGGGATGTTTCAAAAACATAGTATTCAGGTTATTAAGATTGAATTTCAGGGGAAATATCAGATTAGACCAGTGGTGTTGCCAATAGCCAAAAAGCAGATTCTGGACTTTCAGAATGCCGATAAACATTACAGCTATTCTTGTATCGATTATTATAACAATCACAGGAGTGTTGTCAAAGAATCCTGGAACTTTACTAAGAATCAGAAAAATGCGGTTCCGGAGATCTGTTTTACAGAAGAGGAAAAGGGAAAAGAAATTGAAATACTCTGGAATGGCGTATCCGAAGTTGTTAAACTTGATGGAAGCCAAAAAGTGCCGCTAAATGAGAAGCCTGCTTCGTGTAAATGGGGTAGCAGGTATTCTTTTACACCATATCAATCTGATTTTGAAGGAACTCCTGGAACTATCACCCCTGCAATCGATCCAAATTCAGTTTGGGGAAGAAACATGGAAAGAAAATGGAATTTGGTCACTGGCTGGAAGAATGGAGACATCGTTTCTCAAGATTCCAAACCAATGCAATCACAGTTCATCCTACAGGAAATCAAAGCTGATCTTGATCAAAATCAACTCATTGAATTGCAGAGTGGTAGTGGCATAATGGTTTGGCTGAACGGTGAAAATCTTGTGAAACACAACAATCCAAGAGGATCAAATCTGAATAAGGAAATTGTTCTTTTGCCGTTGAAAGCGGGTAAAAACCAGTTGCTGATCAAGTTTTATAACCGTTATGACTTTCAGTCCTGTTATTGTATTAACTATGCAATATCTCAGCAGATTTACCGACAAAAAATAGCCCCACATGATTTTGCAGGGGTAAATAATTGTGAATTAAGGTTATACAAACCAGAGAGCGAACATCAACCGATCAGGATGAACAATATAAGGATCGTTCTTTGATTCTGTCACTTGAGTTGATATATATTACTTATATTCAGATAGATATTATCTGAAATATTTCTTTAGCGTATATTCCGGCTGGGAAGCATCCGGTTTTTGCTTTAGCTTCGTATAATCGTACTCCATCGGTAGTATTATTTTAGGTTCCAACGTTGCTGTATCATTGTTTAAAGCATAGGCTTCTTTTAACAACTGCATCATCTCCTGTTTTTTAGCTTCAAATTCCGGAAGATATGCCAGGTTGTTTATTTCAAGCGGATCCTTATGAAGATTAAACAATTGATTGTAATTGCGATGAGGGTAATAGATTAATTTATAATCATTTGTGCGAATTGCTCTTGCGGTATTCCGATAAGCAGTATAGAGTGACGTTCTGACCCCTTCCGATTTTCCTCTTATTACAGGAGCAAGATTCTTTCCATCAATTCCATCAGGTTGCGGAAGTTTGCAGAGATCGCTCAGGGTAGGGAATAGATCATATAGATAGACCAGGGCATCGCTTACCTTATCTTTGGGAATCCCGGGACCACTGATGATCAATGGAACCTTTATGCTGTGTTCGTACAGATCCTGCTTACCCAGTAAGCCATGACTTCCAATGGCCAATCCGTTGTCGGCAGCATAAACGATAATCGTATTGTCGAAAAGACCTGCCTTTTTCAAGGACCCGATGATTTCACCAATTTTGGAATCAAGGTGGGAGATCAATGCATAATAGTCGGCCAACGATTCCTGAATAATTTCAGGTGTCCGTGGCCATGGTGCCAGGTTCTCATCGCGGATATCCAATTGGTCAAATTCAAAAGGGTGTAAGGCTTTGAAATTCCCCGGCACCGGGATCGATTCGGGAGGATACATCCCAATATAATCTTTGCGTGGGGAGCGAGGGTCGTGGGGTGCGGTAAAAGCGACATAGCAAAAGAACGGCTTTTCTTTTTTGCTGTTGGCATATTCGTCAATAAATCCGAGTGCTGCCTCCGCAAAAAGATCGGTGGAAAAACCCTTCTTTACGGGTTGGGTAAGTTTATGGTCAACTCCCAAATCCTGACATGGAACATTATAATGATCCGACATTCCGCCGATAAAAACATTTTTCCCCTTCTGAAACGAAGCTTCAAAAGTTTTCGCCCCATTGTGCCACTTGCCTGTTCCAAAAGTGACATAGCCATTTTCGGCAAAATGCATAGGCATCGTGTGGACACCCTCCAATTTGTCGTAAACATGAAATAAACTTTTGCCACTCATCAGCATGGCCCTGCTGGGTGCCGAAATTGCTCCATGGTGGCCACCCATTACATAACTGCTCGTAAACCTTACTCCATTTTTTGCAAGATTGTCAATATTGGGCGTTTTGATGTAAGTGTTTCCCGAAGCACCAATTGCATCTGCCCTTTGGTCATCGGCGAAAAGGAACAGAACATTGGGACGTTGCGACTGTGCTGCCAAAGATATTCCGGTTAGAATGAAGACTGCTGAAAATTTTGGGTCGATTGTCATGTTACACAATGGTTATAACTGATATATTTACTATTCGTAGTATTATCTGGTATTCAATTAGATATGCTTAGAGAAAAAAATAATCATGATCCTTTAATATCATTCGGCTTTCATTACAAAAGTATTGAACGAATTGGCTGGCAAGACCGGTTTTAAAGTTTTACCGTTTATTTCGATTTTGACTTCCTTGTCACTGGATTTATCATTTTGAACAACACAAACAATGCTGCCATCCGAATTTTTAAAAGCAAGGATATTCTCAAATGTCCCTTTGGTAATCAGTCTTTTGGCTCTTGGTTTTACAAAATGGCTGACATGTTTAAGAAGGTAATATTCATGATTGAATTTATAAGTTTTCTCTGCAGGATTAACTGTAACCAAAGAGTTCTGTTGCCATCCCCAACGACTGAAACCACCTTCATCCAGCGAAATATTCCAGTACAAGTAGGCTGAAGTACCATTTTGCAGATAATGTTTCATCAGTGTCCATGCATAGCAACAATAGGCCCAATCGTTTTTACCATTGCCACATTCCTGCTCAGTCTGGTAAAGTGCCATTTCGGGATAACGTTGATGAATACCAGGAATCGCTTTTTTGCCTGCCCATTGAAAACCAACACCTTTGATGTATTTCCCGGCAAAAGAATCATTCAGAATGGTATCGACCAAAGCTTCGTTTGGGCGTTCCATGGTTCCGAAGAAGAGTGTAACATCTTGTTTTTCCATTTCCGGGCCCAGGTATTTGCCGATAAACTGAGCGAGTCCGGCAGCAGTCCATGTACAACTTGGAAAAATCTGACAGGAATTAAACTCATTCTGGGGCATGATCGTAGAAATTTTTATTCCTTCCTTACGGTACGCCTCAACAAATTTGGAGAAATATTGTGCATATGCCTTAAAATAAGGTTCTTCCTGAATAAACATATTGGTTCCTTCCTTGCCCTGCCTTTCAGCGGGAAGATTATTCCTGTACTTTTCGGCCAATCCATCCCACGGAACAGCACATGCATAATGTTTGTTCCATTTCATCCACGCGGGGGGACTCCATGGAGAAGCCCATATTTTTAAAGAAGGATTCAGTTTTTGTGCTTCCTTTATAAACGGTATCAAGGTTTCCTTGTCATTGTCTATTTTGAAATTTTTCATCTCAAAATCACCTTCTGTTTCGTTGTAAGAATACCAATCCCGCGAAAAATCGTTGGCCCCAACCGGCATCCGGCAAATCGTAAAGTTGGCCCCAACACCTGGCTCAAACAGTTCAGAGAATATTTGACGCTGATTTTCGCTGGTTAATCTCGATAAAGAAGTCCAGCCAAGCTCATTAAAACAGGCTCCAAAACCTTCGATGGTTTGTGCCGTTTGGTTCGGATCTATTGTAACATCAGCATCTTCTTTTGAATTGGTAACCATCAGCCCTTTATTCATTACCCAGGGCTGGCTTTCAGTTGTCGAAATCCAATCAATTTTTTGTGAACAGGAAATCGCAGTTAATACCAGTGTTAGAAGATATACCCAGGTTGAAATTTGATTTCTATGCATTTTAGATTGTATTTAATTTTTTAAAATAAAGCTTCTCATTAAAACCGTGCACTTTCGCAGCAAAATCATATACTAATACCTTATAAATGAGCTTACCTCAACAATGCAGTGGCGCACCACAATACTGGTGCCTGTCCATGCAGGTCACCAACAATGCGTTTGCGTTGCAGGTAATGGTTGCGGTCGTTTTTAATATTGGTTCCTTCACAAACTTCAGTCAGTTCATCATTGGCATTGATGTACGAAATCAAAGCCAGCCAGCCTTTGCGGGCAGCTACACCGTATGTTTTCTTATCGAGCCAGCCGTTCTTTACGCCCGAAATGAAAGCATAGGTAAACATGGCTGTGCCGGATGTTTCTTTCCAGGCTTCGGGATCGTCGATAATTTGTCGCCACATACCATCCTTCTCCTGAAATTTCAGTAGAGCAGCCATCATTTTGTGGTAACCATCCATAATTCGGGTGCGGTTAGGGTTATCTTTTGGCAAAATCCGAAGAATTTCGGCCATACCCACTGCCATCCAGCCATTGCCACGCCCCCAACTGAAATGTGCTTCGGGCGAATGGTAAAACAATCCGTTTTCGAGTTGAATTTTATCGAGGTAAAGCACCATCTCTTTGGCTGCCCGTTCGATGTATTTAGCGTTACCGGTGGCACGGTAGGCTTGTGCCTGAACGGCAGTAATCATGAACATATCATCGATCCAAATCCGGGTTTGCCACGAATAACCCTGATCTGCCCAGGCCTTTTCCTCAGGTTTGGCATTTTCAGGCAAAGTCCATTGGGTATCTGCATATTTCAAACCCAGATCAAGGTATTTCTGTTGTTTGGTTTTTTGATACAGTACAAGTGGAACCGCTCCAAACACATTGTTGTCAACATGGTTGGGCTTTGGCTGCAGGTTTGACTCCTTGTCGAACAACGGTGCAAAGCGCGATTCAAACCGGTTAAACAACTGATCGTTCTTGGTAACTTCAGCAAACCACATTCCACCCAACCAGGTACACACATCGGGATATGTTATTTGAGTTGGTGGAGTTTCCGGATGGGTATTTCCGTACCGCGAATGTGCCGTCTTCAGAAATTTCTCGGCAATCCGTGTACCTATTTCCTTAGGGGTCTGGCCTTGGGGAAATTTCTTCAGATCATATTCGTTGGTTTTTGCCTGAGCTGACAAACAAAAGAAGACGATCAGGCTTAGTAAGACTACATTTTTCATATTGATGTATTTTTGAATTAATTGGATTTTTCTGTTTCACTTAACGATTGCTCATTTTCAGCATGACTACTCCGTGTGAAGGAATCAGGGTTGAAAATTTTTGTTCATAGATTCCCATATCTTTCTGGTGCCATAAATCCCTTACCCGTTGTTTTCCAGATACTTTTATGTCGATCCAGTCGGCTGTTACAGTTGCAGGTTCACTACCCTGATTAAATAAAGCAACTGCCAGGTTTCCATCATACAACGGTTTTACCATAATAAATGTGGTGGCATCTTTTCGGATTACCTGCGCACATTTCCCCAATAGGTCCTGATCAACTTCAATAATTTCGGGATTACAAAGAACATTAAGGGTAAATTCGTCGAGTTTGGTCATGTCGCCGCTAAAAATTAGTGGGGATGCCATCATACACCAGAGTGACATATAGGAATACTGTTCATTAGCCGACAGATGACAAGGCTCAGCCATTGTAAATGTTGTTCCCTTTTGTGCGCCAATCCAGCCAATTTGCAGGTAATCAGGATCATTCCATGAACCTGGTTTGGACCATTTGCCATATTCTGCATTTTTGAGTGCCACGGCGAAAAAGCGATCAAGTTCAAAGCCCAGATCACCGGCTGTCCGCCAGCAATGACCACCAACTTTAGGACCCCATTCCCATACTTTTCCCATCCCATATTGGCAAAGATTGTAAACGATATCACGCGGCTGACTTTTAAGCGCTTCACCCATCAGGAGATAAGGTTTTTGCATTTCCTCAAGTGAGGGTTCCTTTCCTGCAATTCGGGTATAGGAGCACCAATCATATTTCAAAAAATCAAATCCCCATTGCGCAAATTGTACTGCATCCTGTTGCTCATGTTGCCACGAACCGGTTAAACCACAACACGTATTGGGTCCCGGCGAGGTGTAAAGACCAGTCTTGAGACCCTTTTCGTGAATGTAACCTGTCATTGATTTCATATCAGGGAAATGAACGTTTGGCTGAATATTTCCCTGTTCATCCCTCAAGGGACCAACCCTTGATTCATCGGTCATGTATTTATGGGTTGCAGTGGCATTCATCCAACAATCATCAATGTTTACATATTGATAGCCAACATCGGCCATGCCACTGGAAATCATTGCATCTGCAGCCGAGCGCATATCTGAATCCTTTACCCTGTTGAAATGAACATACCAGGAATTCCACCCCATTGGCGGAGTTAATGCCAACTGGTCACCTGATTTGATCTTTAAACGGCGTTTGTCTTTTCCTTTTGAATTGACTGCCTGAATCAGCAGATCGTATTCACCCTTTACCGGTGCTGTTCCTGATAAGATACCAGAGGAGGCATTCAGTGATAAACCTGAGGGAAGTCCTTTTACAGAGAATCTGATGGGGCGAATTCCCTGACAAGGAATACGGTATAAAAATGGATTTCCAGGTCGGCATCCATAGACCAATGGACCATTTATCCTTGGTGAAGGTTTGGGATCTGGAGTATAAATTTCAAATGAAGGATTCTTTCTAACTGAATCCTTTTCAATTCCAAAAGAAAAATCGTTAAATCCTGCAAGAAGCAAAAAAACGATCCAAAATCTGATAATACCCTTCATATCGTCAAATACTAAATAAAATTGTTTTTGGGAGCCTGAGGTTTTACAGGAGTCTCCAACTTCAGTCCGTTCCATTCCATTTTCATTATTCCATCCTTTTCAGAAACTTCCGCCTTTTTAATCTGCTGTTTCTGATCAGCAGTATTCAATTCAAAAATGAATCCTGAAACTGCCCGGTTGATTTTCGTCAGGTCGAATTCTTTTTCAGCTCCTGAATAAAAAATAAAATCAATCCAGCTGTTCTTTCCATCACCACCCTTTTCCCAATGGCCTTTTAAACCTTCAAATTCAGCACTATACAATTGAAAATTAAAATTCAGCTGATCAATCCCAAAACTGAAAGGTTCGTTGGGAGATGTTGGAATCTTCAGTTCTGCCTGATTGGTTACATTCCCGAATTCGAAGCGAAGACGAAGATCTTTGGCGGAAAACTTTCCATCTTTAAGCCGGTCGATGCTGATGTGTTTATCGCCACCATTTGAGATGAAATTAATTGCTGCAAGTACCTTGTTTTCTTTTTGTTGACTAAAATAAGAGGCTGCGCTGAAGTCGTAATCGTCGTGCAGAAACCTAACTTGCAGGTATTTTGGAAGTTGAACGCTTCCCCAATAAGCAAGGAAGGGACGTCGTTGGTTCCAAAGACTGGAACGATTGGCGGTTGAAAGTGTATATTGATCTGTTAAATAACAGATTCCCGAAGTTTGGGGCTCGTTCTTTTCAAACAAATCAGCCTCTGTTCTGGGATAGACCGGGGAGAGAAAATAGTGCAACAGATGTTCCGGGAGTTGGTGTTTGATTTTGACATCACTCCGTTTTTCCTCGATTCC
>JBAXWR010000019.1:0-49137 GCA_037128295.1 Mariniphaga sp. | reverse complement strand
AAGGTTATAAAGGATCTTTTGTTAGAAAACTTTCAATGGCATAAAATGGAAGAAAAATAATCGGATTAACCTTTTTATAAGGTGCTTGCGATATTTTCAATGCGGTTTCAGTGTTGTATTTTTCAATAAACATTTGCAGGCTTTTCATCCTTCCAGAAGTACCCGATTTAATTTCGACAGGAATAATCTTGGCATTCTTTTCAATCATATAATCAACTTCAGCCGCACTGTTTTTTGCGTCCCTACCCCAATAAAGTAATTCTGCTTTTGTATAAGGTGAGTGACGTGCTATTAGTTCCTGGCCTGCAAACTGTTCCGCAACAGCACCTTTAAAGATAGCTGTAAAATCCTTTTCCATAGCTGTTTCTGTATAAATTCCACAAATTGCATGAAAAAGGCCAATGTCTAAAAATAGAACTTTGAAAATTGATTCATGAACACCTGAAGATAATGGAATACCTGCACCACTGGTTTGCCGGATTCGGGTAACAACTCCTGCTGTTTCAAGCAGTTCAAGCGCATCCTTAAGTTCCCTTGATCTTACTTGTCGGTCAATCTGTGCATAGACAAATTTCTGCCCAACAATTTAAGGTACTGCATTGAAAACTTTTCGAAGATAAACATGTTTAACTTCGCTTGAATATTTCGTAAAATCATCAATGTAAGTGTCAAGAATGGAGCGTTGAATTCGTTTGCAAATGTTCAAATCCCGGGTTGTAACATATTCATTTACAACAGCAGGCATACCCCCGGTTATGAAATATTTGCGAACATATTCAATTAACTTTAGATGGAGACTTTCCGGAAGTCTCTCTAAATTTACCATTTCACGGATATGGCTTCTTAATTTTGTTTCACCAACTGCATCCAGAAATTCCCCAAAGGACATTGGATTGAGGTAAAGGTATTGTACCCTTCCTACGGGCATTTTGAACTTTTCGGACCTGAGGGCAAACTCAAGGAGAGAACCGGCACCTATAACATGCAATCCGGGTAACTCTTCAAAAAAATACCTTAGGGAAACAATCGCTTTTGGACAATCCTGAATTTCATCAAGAAAAAGAAGTGTTTTACCCGGTATAGGAGTTTTGGATGTGAAAAGACTTATTTTTTCAATGATCTCAATTGGCAAAAGGGTTTCAAATATGTCCCTGTACTCTGGATTTCGCTCAAAATTAATGTAAATCAGATTGTTGAACTCCTTTTCTCCAAACTCCTTTACAATGAAAGTTTTGCCTGTCTGACGTGCACCCCTGATCAATAATGGACGTCGTACATTGGCGTCTTTCCATTCCCTTAATTCACTGTAAATATCGCGATCCATTTTAATAGCTGTAATACAAATATTTAATTATACATTTTGGACAAAATCCAAGGGTAAAATTAAACTTTTTTGGACAAAATCCAAGGATAAAAACAGAATATTTTGGACGAAATCCAAGGATAAAAGCGGTCGATATTGGACAAAATCCAAGGATAACGAGTTAGATTGACTATAATTTACCTATAGTGTTCCGTTTTGAGACTGATTTTACTTGGAAATTTCCTGTTTTCTGATCGCTAATAAAACGAATTCATGAAAATCCGTAAGCGAAGTACTGTTCAAGTAGTAATTGAATAAACTTTGCCAATCGATACCTTTTTCTTGTTTTGTCTGTAATACCATTTCCCACTTCGATTTTCTGGCATTAACTAAAACAGGTGTATTTAAGTTCAGAGTGTCAATTGCATAGGTTATTCTTGAATTTACGGATGGATATCCTTTAACATTGGCTTGTTTTGCTTCAATTTTTCCTGAAATCACCCCTGATTTTCTATTGAATTCCACGTCAAAAAATGGATTGGTCTGATTCCAGGAAGAAGTTAGGCATTGTTCGAATAGTATGAAAGGTAAAAAGTAATCATTCTTTTTACTGTTTGCCCGAAATTTGTCACAGTGACTTGTCTGATTGACACCTTCGTTCCCCTTGCATACAGCGAAAAGGTTATGGTAATTTAAATCAAAATTTGAGTTATGGGATTGGCAAATAAGGTGTTCAACGGTGGCGGTTTCTTTTGTGATTCTTTGATTGCAATAAGCACATAAACCATGTTGTTCAATTATAAGATATTCAAGCAACATAGGTCTTAATCTTCCTAAACTTTCGTATCCGCTATTATCGGGTGTATCAATAACCTGTTGAACAATCCCGCTAAAGGCGAGAGGGCTGCTTCTATCTTTATTTATAAATCTCATTGTTCCACAGCTTTGATTCTTTCAACAATTTCATTTACCCTAATCAGTTCCTTATCTGTACCATACAGCAGATCATTTAGTTTCGACGCTATTTCAAAGGCTTTTGAATAATCCTCATCACTTGAGTCACCATTATTAACTATAGAATTAAATACATTAAGGTAATCTAAAACCTCTTGTGCCCGGTTATTGGCATCCATCGGATTACCTAAAACGGTATTGATATCTTTCCCATAAAACGATGAAGATATCTTATGGCATTCATTGTTTTCGAGTATATATAATACGTCCTTATTGTCACCGTTCTCCAGTTTTCTTTCTTTGAAATTGGCCACTACAGTCGGGCTATGTGTCGTAACAAAAAACTGAACGTTGGGAAGTAATTCCTGTATTATTCCAATTGCTTTTGATTGCCATTTTGGGTGCAAGTGCAGATCAATTTCATCAATAGTAACGCAACCGGTTTGTTCTAATGCCAATCCTTCCAGATTAAGCCATGGATTTAATTGTGACGCCCTCCAAATCAAATCGATGATGAGATATATTAAATTTCGGAAGCCATCTGAATAGTAACTTATAGGAAGGCTTAAACTGTCGTTTAAATGAATAATGAGTTCAAAATCAAAATCGGGATCCTGATATATCTTTAATTGATCCTGATCAAAATCTTCTAAAAAATAGATAAAAGTTTTCTTTATTGCTCGTTCTACATTATCAAGAATTAAATCTTCTGAATCAATTTTTTGAATTTGTTTTGTTGCTCTTCTTACAACTGCATTACCCAGCCATTCAACCAAAGTTCCCTTTATGGCATTGTCTTTAAGACACTGTAGATACCCATTTCTTCTGCCAGCAGCAGCATCATATTTTTGTTTTGCAGATTGCGAAGCATCTTTAAAAAGTCTTTGGGTTGAATAATATGAAATAAGCGGAGCGATATCCCTATTGTCGGGGCTAAAGAATTTTTTCAAAATCTTGCTACCGTGAATACTAGCTAATCGAACATGTTTTATGTCATTATTTTTGGTAATTCCATTGAAATTTCTGGTCCACTCTCCACCTATAACCCTGGAATATGCCTTAATGGATGCTTTTTCAGATCTTACATGTATATTTTTAGACAAATACAACCTCACCTCTGATAGTTCAATCATCCTTTGCATTTTCTGCTCTTGCTCACCAAAAAAACCACCCAAGGCTACATTTATAGCTTCAAGGATACTGGTTTTACCACTTCCATTACTACCTACAAAAACATTAATACCTGGAGCAAATGAAACATCCACTGATTCATAGTTTTTAAAGTTCTGTATTTCCAGTTTGTCTATTCTCATTTTTGTTGATTTAATATCAATCTAAAGATTTATGCATTTGAATGTACAAATATGTCAAAAATAACTAAAAAGATTGACATACCAGTTGTCTTGATTGTTACTCTAAATTAAGCTTTTCAATCCAATTCCCCCGTTTTCATCTTCTTTTTAGCCCCTTGCGATGAACCGTTGATTTTGTCTTTTAGTGTCACTTTGATCACCGATGCGATTTCGTCGGGTGCTTTTTCGGGAATTGAAATTTCTAATCCTGTTGAGGTGCTTTTTGTTTTTAACAACGATTTGTCATTCAATAGATTGGTAGATTTTATGGGTTGAAGGAGACCCGGAATAATTAGTTTGCCATCTTTCGGCCAGTCGAATACCGAAAAGTAAAGGACTGTTTTTCCATTCACTTCCTTTTGTGTACAGCGGCCCCATGGCATCACACCCAACGGACTTGCTTTGGTTGCATAAATGGCTTCGCTATTCATTTTCATCCATTCACCGACAGCTTTCAAACGATCAATACTCGGTTGAGGAATCTGGCCCAAAGGATCAGGACCGACATTCAGAAGATAGTTTCCACCTTTGGAGGCGATATCGCAAAGGTTTCTGATTAAGGTTTCCGGTGATTTCCACTTGTCGTCGTTCGTCCTGAAGCCCCAGGTTCCATTCATGGTCATGCAGGTTTCCCAATCTTTGTCGCTTACCTCATCGGCTCCGGGAATTTTTTGTTCCGGCGTTCCGGTATCCCCTGGAAAGTTGGGGCGTTTCAATCGGTCGTTGGTGATGATATTGGGCTGAAGCTTGAGCAAAGCCTGTAATTTCAGGGCGTACTCATCGGTCATATTCGTTGGCGTGTCCCACCACAATACGGCTACATCACCATATTTGGTCATCAGCTCCTTAACCTGAGGAATGGCCACCTGATCCATGTAATTATCCATCGAACGGGTCATTTGTGCAGGGTCCCAATGACCTTTGTTGGCGGCAGTGAAGGCATCAATTTTGGCAGAATCGGGATTCAACCAACCTTCCGAGGCAACTTTTCTGGCTGCCGAACCACCAGGATTGTTCCAGTCCTGTGCCTGAGAATAGTAGAATCCCAGCTTCATGTTGTGCTTACGACATGCATTGGCAAGACCATCAAGGACATCCTTCCCGTAAGGGGTAAAATCGACAATATTGAATTTGCTTGCATCCGATTTGAACATGGCAAAACCATCGTGATGTTTGGCTGTGATGATGATATATTTCATCCCGGCTTGTTTGGCAAGCAAAACCCACGATTCAGGGTCGTACTTCACGGGATTGAAAGTTGCGGCATATTTCTGGTACTCAGCCACCGGGATTTTACATCGGTTCATGATCCATTCTGCACCTCCCCGCCGTTGTTCGAGGCCATTGTAAACACCGCCTAAAACACAATAAGGTCCCCAATGGATAAATAAACCAAAACGTGCCTCCCGCCACCACCGCATCCGCTGGTCGCGGGCCTCTTTGGTTTCCTGGGCAAATGTGGCCTGAATGAAACACAAACTGACAAATAATACTAATAAGCTCTTTTTCATCGTATTGTAATTATAATTTATAATTTCCTAATAGGCTACATGCGCCTGGCTACTGGCAACTGGTTTTTCGATTTCCATATTCAATCGAATTCCCGTATAAAACCCATGTGTGAACGTGCAGGCAAGTTTAGAATCGCAATACAACTTATGGAAACCGAATAGCCAGCCGCCAGTTGCTAGAAGCCAGTCGCTATTCCGCCTACATCCGCCCATCAAAATCGCTCCTGTCAGTTTCAGGTCCAAGTGGAAATTTAACTGGCTTGTTATCCCTTTGAGATCGATAAATGGCTGTGAAAAGTTCTACCGTTACCCTCCCTTCTTCACCAGAAGTCATCGGTTTACGGTCGTGAAGGATAGCATCGGCAAAATCTTCATTCTGCAACTTCATATAATACTCCATCGCATTGATCGAATTGAAAAAGTTGGAGTCCTGAGTTTTCCATTCTTCCAATAATTTTTCTTCTCCAGGGATAGTCCAAAGATCGTTAAAAGGAGGTTCTGCAATAGAAGTCATACCTGCTATAAACATTGCACCGCCATCGGTTTGTACCCCGACTGAGGCTCCGTTACTTCCGTGAATATGCACTTTTCCGTAAATACCTGGCTTTTGAGAATTGCTTACTACAATATTGCCCAGTGCACCACTTTTAAATTTCACAACTGCCAAAGCAGTATCATCCACTTTAATATATGGATGGTTTAAATTGGCCCACACACCATAGACTTCATCAATAGGTCCCATAAGCCATTGAAAAATATCGAGTTGATGGGGAGCCTGATTCACAAGTACTCCTCCACCCTCCAATTCCCATGTACCGCGCCATTCGTCTGATTTATAATATTTTTGGTCACGCCAGCCCAACATATTGATGGTTCCCAATGCAGGAGTTCCTATTTTGCCATCATCAATCGCTTTCCTGAGACGTTGTACTGGTGCATAAAATCGGCGCTGACTTACCACTCCAAGTTTTACGTTATACGTTTTGCAGAACTGGATCATTGTTTCACAATCATTCAGGGATGATGCCAGGGGTTTTTCTACCAGACAATGGACTCCCAATTCTGCAGCTTTGATCACTGCATCGGCATGGAATGGATGTGGCGTGCATATTACAACCGATTCAATCCTTGCCTTTTCTATCATCTCTTCGATGCTATCAAAAGCCTGGATCCCGTAGATAGTCGCAAACTCTTTTGCCTTTTCGATCGACCTGCTGTAGATGGCTTTCAGTTCTGTATTATAGCCTTGTTGCAGGGCGGCAGCATGGAGATGTGATACTTTTCCACAACCAATAATGGCGAATTTAATTTTTCTTTGCATTGTTAATCAAGGTTTTAAAAGCACTTTCATTAATCCTTTTTCATGATTGTAAAGTCGGTTAAACCATTCCGCCCCATCGGTTAAAGGTGCTATTGCACTTGTTAACGGATCAATTTCGATCATTCCCCGGCTGATCAAATCGAGTGCGGGTTCGTATTCCCCGCAAATGGCACAGCTTCCCTGTAATTTTAATTGACGGGTAACCACCTGTTGGAGCGGAAAATTAACTTCTGCAGAAACATTTCCGACAAGGGTAATCTGTGCCCCTTTCCGCACCGATTCGATTACTGTTTTTAATACCGGAGCGATTCCCACCACTTCAAAACCGATATCGGCACCGCGACCATTTGTTAGTTTTTTAACTTCATCAGGAATATAAGTGTCTCCTACCTTGAATGCATGGGTAGCCCCAAGTTTCAAGGCCAGATTCAATCGCTCCTGATCAAGGTCAAATGTGATAATCTGTCCGCAACCCGCGAGCTTAAGGAGTTGGATTACAAACAAGGCAATCATTCCGGTACCGCCCACGATGGCGGTATCGTTCACAGAAATAGGCGTGAGGTTTACCGCGTGTAGTGCAACGGCAATCGGTTCGACCATTGCGGCATGTTCAAAGCTTACATTTTCTGGTATCTTATACAGAATATGTTGAGGTACAGCTACATATTCGGCAAAGGCCCCATCCTTCTTAAAATCGGGGCACGAGACTCCTAAAACCATCCGGTTGTCGCTCAGATTGTACAATCCTTTTCGGGAATACCAATCATCTAAACGATAGATTGTTGAATCAAATGTCACCCTGTCGCCCATTTGCCATCCTGAAACTTCTGGACCAACCGCTTCAATAATTCCTGAAGCTTCATGGCCCATAATGATCGGAGGAATCCTTCTGCCAGTGCTTCCGTCCATCCCGTGTACATCGCTACCACAAATCCCGACTGCCATCACTTTGATCAATACTTCGTCGGGTTGGATCTTCGGTACAGGAACTTCCTGTATTTCAAAATTCTTGTACTCCTTTAATACTAAAGCCTTCATATCTTATTTATCAATTATTACTTACCAACAGGTCCCACCTCATCAATTTTCAAAGGGTGATTTTTGACCTCTGTTTTTAAATACTGGTCAGCACCAACGTCCAAAATGGAGGGTCTTGCCTGTCCATCAATATCGACAGTCACAAAAGTATAATTGCCTTTCGATTTCCCTATAGCCGGACTGTTTTTTTGAAGATGGCCTAATTCATTTGAAAACATTGGGTCAGCTTCTACAAAGCCGTTTTTAATGTTCGGATCAATTCCCCCGGTTTTCCAGATGATGTTCCCTTCCCATGTTGGGTTCGTGATATCCCCTCCGAGTTGAACCGCCTCTTTGCCCCCTTCGATGATGTTATTTGCAAAAACAATATTTTGTGCCCCAAGACCGTCTTTCCGGCTTTGCATGATCACATTTATCTTGTTGTTCTTCAATTTATTAAATGCAACCAATACTGAATCAGGCCGATCGTGGCTTGTCAGTTTATCCTGTGGCACAATTCCATCGCCATTCCCGATGTTGATGGCTGGCGAACAACCTTCAAAATAATTGCTGAAGATTTTGTGCTTGTGCCCATAGAAACGGATTCCTTCAGATCCCAGGAAGAAATTGCCATAAACAAGGCAGCCGTTTCCATGCCGGAGCGACAATTCGCTCACCCCTTCCCCGAAAGTGTTGTACCTGTAAATGTTATCACACGATTTGTTGCAGATATTCTCATTTTCGCCCTTTGTCTGGCTGAAAAGGTTATGCTCCACAAGTGTATGTGACGAAGAGAGACTCCTGCCACTAAGCCCTACTTGTATTGAACTGCAATTGTTTGAGGTCGGGGTAAAGTTGTAAAAGTAGTTGTGATGGATCCAGTTCCGTTGTGCCATCTCGCTTTTTCCTGGACCCTGCACTGAGATCATTTGTCCTTCAGTAAATTTGTTTTGAAAGGTGTTATGGTCAATTTGGTTGTCATCGCCAGAGACAGTCAGATAAGCACCTTTTCCGGTACATTCAAAAACGTTGCGGGTGAACCGGCAAAAACTGGCACCAGGTTCAATTTTTGTTTTCCCCGATTCATGAGTGAATTTGAATCCTTTAATTACAATGTAAGAAGCAGCACCCTCGATTACAAAGCCGGATGTCCCTTTGATTTCGGCACCCCCTATGCTTTCTGACGTGATTGTAATAGATTGTCCTTCAATACCTTTTGATTTAACAGTAATCTCCTTGTCTGTCTCGTAAATCCCATTTGTGACTACAATTACATTGCCTGGTTTTGCCTGGTCGATCTCTTCCTGCAACCTGACCATTGAGCTGACCTGGATTTCAGATTTTTGAGCTAAACACCGATTGCTGGGATTTCCTGTAATTATAAGAACGGCTATCAAAAAGATGATTTGTTTCATAACTATTAAAATATCAAATGTTTAGGAAGAATATTAACTCGATCAGATTTTTTTCTTTTCAATTTTTTTCAACAATTCCAGCTTTTCTTTGGTATGACAATCGGTACAAGCCACAAAATGGATATTGTTGGGACTGTTGGCATCGGCATAACTTGTGTTCATCTTCATAACATCCAATTTGCAATTTGAAATGGCAGGGTGGCAGGTCTTGCAACTGTTTTTAGCACTGTTGCTGTGAAGTTCATGACAATCGTTGCAACTCAATCCTTCGTGAACACCTCTTGGAGTACGGTCGTCGGATGTGCCAGCCTGATGTGCCTTATTAGGGGCGTGGCACTGAACACAAATACGGATGACTTTATCGTCAGAAACTTTTACCACTTGGTCACCCTGCAACAATTTTAATTTTGGCAGTTCGGCGATCGGATAATGTGTTTTTTCATGACGGTCGTAAAAACTCACGACAGAAAAAGTATCCTTTTGTTGATAAAAAATAGCTTTTGGTGTAGCATAATCAGGTCTTACAGCAGGTAGCCCCAACTGATGGATCTGATGACATGCCATACATGGTATTGCGGGATCTGTTGCTTTCTGTACAATCTTCAGGTGCCATGGACCCTTGATATTTAATGGCTCAACCAAATCTTTGACAGTTCCCTCGAAGAACATCCCATGGCAACGCAGGCAATCAAAATTAACCTGTTCGGTTGTATTGTGCTTCTCGTTCAGGAAAATATGCTGATAATCAACCGAATGGCCGCCTGATGTCCAATCGGCGTATTCATTGGCGTGGCAGCGTTTACAATTTTTGAGGATGTCGAGCAACTGGCTTTCTTTTGGCCTGATGTTCTCCACATGCTGTTCATTTACATGGCTCAAAACCATCATCCCTTTCTCTTTCATAGAGTGGATGCCATTGCTCAAGGCTGTTCCATGGCACTCTTTGCATTTGAAATCACGGTGCGAGGATTGTGCCATCGAGTTGACCGATTTCCCGATTTCATGGCAACCCCCACAGGTTTTGTCAGGTGGGGCAGAATTCCAGTAGGTATAAAATGATCCAAAAGCTATTGTTATGACGACAAAAGTGATCAACAGCGATAGCAGGAATGTTTTGTATATGCGGTAACTTTTCATGTCTGGTTTATTTAAAACGGTTACCTTTTGTCCACTCGCTGGCAATATAGCCTCCAACCCTGAATCCCAAAGCCATGATTGTCAAGGCAGGATTGAACCCGCCATTGTTGACGTTGAGGCTTCCATCAGCCACAAATAAATTGGGAACAGGATGAACCCTCCCAAATTTATCGGTTACCGATGTTTTTGGGTCATTGCCCATCCGGCAGGTTCCGGCCTGGTGCTGACCTCCACTGAGTCCTTTGCCGCCACCTACGTTTTGCCATGTGTAAATGGCGCCTGCTTCCTTCAACCAGAGTTCTGCCTTTTCGGACATAAGTTTGCAACCTTCAATGTCTTTTTCGTGCCTTGTCCCCGAAAGCCTGACTACTGGGATTCCCCAAAAATCTTTCACAACCGGATCAACTTCAACGCGAGCTTCAAAACTTGGGATTTCCTGGTAAGGCCCTTGTACCTGAGCCACTTTTTTAAAGTTAAGGCGTTGAAACTCCTTGTGTGCTTTGCCCCATTTTGCCGCATCTGGTGGGCGTACATTCGTGAAAAGGTAAGGCATCCTGATAAATTCGTTGCACAACATGCCTCCACCCATAATTCCAGGGTTGTGGTGGCTAAAATCACAGATGGCAACCGAAGCACCTGGACCCAGATCATCATAAACTTCCTCGGCAAAAATACCCCGAGCCCCTGTATAGGCGTGTCCCTGAAGGTTACGTCCGACCCAATCGTTTTCATTTCCAATTCCTTTCGGGAAGAATTTGGATTTGGAATTGAGGAGCAACCGGGGTGTTTCAGTGGCAGAAGCCGAAATAATTAACAGATCGGCTGTCTGGGTCTGCTTCTGGTTTTTATCGTCAAAATAACTGACACCTGTAATTTTCCCTTGATCATTGACGAGTATCTCGCTTACAACCGAATTGATCCTCAATTCGCAATTGCCTGATTCAATTGCTATTGGAATAACAGTATTGTGTGTACCGCATTTGGCGTTCACAGGACAGGCAAACCCGACACAGGTCCTCATTCTGATACATGCCGGACGGCCCAGGTAAGGAATTGAATTGCGCAACATTGGGATAGGGAAGGGGTGATAGCCCAATCTTTTGGCAGCTTCGAGCAGCAACCTTGCTTCCTTGTTGTGCGAAAACGGTGGCATTGGATGCGGTTTCCTTCGAGGTGGGGCAAATGGATTTTGCGTGTCGTCTCCCGATACGCCGATTTCCCATTCAGCCTTCTCATAACAAGGTTCAAGCTCTTCGTAAGAAAACGGCCAATCCTCTAATGTCGATCCTTCAATATGGCCATAGGTGGTTTTCAATTTGAAATCTTCCTGCATAAAACGCCAGGCCATGGCACCATAACTCACAGTACCTGAGCCAACACATGCAGCGTTGTTGTTGTATCCGCCTTCACTGGGCAGGACAATATTCGTGCTGCCATCCCTGTTGACAACAACTCTCTGGTAACGTTTATCGTCAGGACCATAGGCATTTCCAAGAACGGTGGTGCGTTGTGAGATCAGCTCATCGGTATCGGTATCGTCAAAGGTTGCCCATCCTCCCCGTTCGAAAAGGACAACCGACATTCCAGCAACGCTTAGCTCCTTGGCAACAATACCACCCCCGGCTCCCGCACCGACTACGATGGCATTTACGTGTTTGTTTCCCATTTTATTTCTATTTATTTCCCTATTTCCATTTATTTCCCTATGACTTATACCGATTCTGCCCAATAATCACTGGATAATCAAGTTGAAGCATCTTGTAACTGATATTGCCTTTATTGCCACCATGACGCGGACTTCCATAAAAACCTTGCATCGTGTGGTTTCTGATCAATCCAAAAAATTGACGGTCAAGACCTTTTGTCCAAAGGTCGCCTTTCATCTTTCCGGCTTCCATTTTTTCAAGGAATTTAGTCTGTTCATCAAAAGGAAGGGCTTCAAATGGTTTTTGAAATTCCGATTTACAGGTTTCCTGAATTGCTGCCAAACCTTTGCGGTAGGTCTCCTGATATCGTGTATATGGCCCAACCAATTGTTTATCAATAAAATTGGTTACACCGGCATCTTTTGCGCCCGGCCATCCATCGGTTGGGATAATCTGTTCAACGAGTTCATCCAGCAGTTTTGCCTCTTCGTTGGTTAAAAACCTATATGCAGATAAAGTTGGATTTGCACATCGTCCCAACAGACAAACCCCACCTGCTCCGATTAAGGAAAGGGTTATAAAACGGCGTCTGTTCAATTTAGATTGAATGTCCATATGATTAAAAATATTAATTGTCAGTTAGTCAAATAGATATAAACACTACATGCTTATAGGCAAAACCCTTAACGGTGAATTATCTGATTGTGTCTTAGCCTTTTTTACAATTTCCGAAAGTAGGAAATAATCAATGGAATAGGGTAATATTGGATGAATTTTTTTTGAAAATTAGGTTTTAAGTGGGGCTGTCGAAAAACAAGGGAATTCTGGAGTTTTGAATTTGTCTTTTTCTATGTTCAGAAACGGATTGCTACATTGAACAACACTTATCCGATTGTGGCAAATGGTTATTTGTGTATTATTGGGATTTCCTTCCGGGGATGGGGTAAGTGAAATGATTTTGAAACGATTCCAAATTGAAATGTCGAAAAATAAGGGAATAGGGTTATGGCATTTTCGGCCAATTTGGATTACCAAGTTTTTTTTGAAAATGGATTTAAATCATTATATATTAATATATTAACCTTAATAACTAAAAATAGGAAACCAGAACATGACCTTATTCCATTATTGAACGATTTTATAGATAAGAGCGGCCACAAGGGACCGCCCCAACCATTTTCAAATTTTCAAATCCCCTCATATCCTGTTCCCCTGCCATCTGGCGCGGGACTGCCTGCTTGTGCCTCCTTGGGCGACAACAGTACAATGGCGGCAGCAGCAGTAAAAGCTGCATATTTCCCCGCTTTTTGAAGGGCTTCCTTCCGTGTGATCTTTTCACTCTTCTTTAATTCTTTTCGTTCTGTATTGGTTTTCATATCATTAATTCTTTAATAAATATCTAACAAATAGGTACATAAGGTTTAAACATAGGCACATAGGAGCGGATCGATCAGGTAAAGGGCGGACACGCAGGTCCGCCCCTACCATTTTCAAATCCTGCCTCTTGCCATTACATCCGCTTCCACACAAATTTCATCGTTTCGGGTTCATTGCCCGATTCGATCCTTAATAAGTAAACACCTGTGCTACAATTAGGTAATGATATGTTATTCTCTATCTGAGAAGTAAGCGCCGATGTTGCAACCAACTTTCCGTTCATATCGTAAACCATGGCTGTAGCCGGAAGGTCGAAATTGCCGATGATCCTGACCAAATTCAGTTCGGGCATTGGAACCACTTTTACTTTACTTAGCCAACTCTCATCAATGGCAGAGACGAGTTCAGCTGTATGAAGATAGAACCTTCCTGTTCCAATGGTTGCAGATTCCAGCGAAACATTATAAGAGCTATTGACCTCGTCCAAACGGGTAAACACACCTTTCTCCTTGTCCTCAAGATAAACTTTGTAATTGACCGGGAGGTTGGCAACCGTGGCACTGAATGTGACCGAAGCACCCTTATCGGCTACAAGGCCAACTGGGACCACCATGCTTTCGAGGTTGTTGTCGGGCAATGCCTGAATGGTAAAGTCAACGCCATTGTCCTCTATCAGCCTGGAAAACAAGCTAAAAGAAGAAGATGTACCATTGAATAAACCGGCATCCTTGCCAGGGTCGAGCCCTTTCGTGGCACCACCTTCGTATTCGACAGTTGTGCTAAATTTAGCGTTGCCGTCTTCCACAATCAATTGAATAGTCGGGCTGTCAACCGTGGCAGCTTTGAAAGCATCCGCAACGTTGGATTTCATGGCAGTTGTAAAACTGACCGTCCCGCCACCTGCCTTTGTCCTGACAAAGAACCCTTCACCGGGTGCCAATTTGAGCCCATCCGTGTTTGGGTCGTAGCCATAAGCGGTTACGTCGGCAATTTTTGAAACATAAATAAACTGAAAGCTGGGGTCAAGGACTGCCGTATTTGTAGATAGGAATAAAGCGACATCCAAAGCACATGGGTAAGGGTTGCCGATCAGGTTCCAACCATAAAGCGATTTGGTAACCGCAATACTTTTGTTTGCAGCCGCAAGCGTCCCTTTAAAGGTCAGTTTGCCATCACCGCCACCAGTTCCTGTTCCTGTTCCTGCACCTGTTGTGCGCATCACCTGATAACCTTTGGCAGGTGTCCCAAACTGGTCTGAAGTGTTCGATCCCGATACTTTATAATAGTCCCACACCCCTGTTCCTTCAAGCCAGGATGAAAGGGCATAATTCGTTGCATTCCGCGCCACAAGGTTCCCATTGGCAAGATCAACAAAACTGGCTATTGTTTCACCACCGGTAGCGGGAGGAGAAATCAGGTGCCAGATATCGCCTGATACCCAACGTTCCAAAGTCCCAAGGACTCCAACAGTCCCATTGAGCAAGAAGCCGGTACCGGTGGCACCATCGGAGGTTGACTGGACGACCAAACCTGTAATGCCGGCATTGTTTGTCAATGCCCCGTTTACCGTAAGTGCTTTGCCGGCTGCGATTGTTACCGTTGCACCTGTCTGGATAGTCAGGTCTTTGCAGACGGCGGGAGAAGCAGGAGCCTCGTTGACTACAGGGAAATTGGTAATCCCGACACTTGGAACAATTGCATTGTTGGTTGCCGCCGGAACTTTATTCGTGCTCCAGTTGCCGGCGGTACTCCAGTTGTTTGAGGAGACGCCGGTCCAGGTGGGGTCTGCAATATTTATCACCTTTGCCAGATAAGGCGAAAATTTATCACCCGCAGTTATAAAGTTACCTCCTACAGTTAATTCGGTAGTTCCGCTCATGGCAAGGGCATTGGGAGCAACATTAACACCACTTCCAAGCACCGACCAGGCATTGCCGTCCCATTTGGCTATTCTGTTGGCAGAAACACCTCCTGCGGTTGTAAAATTACCTCCTACATATACATCACTTTCGCTCATGGCAAGAGCCGAGACACTACTATTAGTTCCACTTCCAAGTGCCGACCATGAAGTGCCATCCCATTTGGCTATTCTATTTGCTGACGCTCCTCCCGCGGTTGTAAAATATCCACCAACATACATATTGCTTCTATTGATTGCTATAGCATTAACAATATTATCTAATCCGGCTCCCAAAGCTGACCACTCAGTTCCATTCCATTTGGCTATATTTGAAGCTGCAGAAACCCCGGCAGTGGCGAATGAACCTGCCGCATAAACATCACTTCCGCTGACTGCAATGGAATTAACATATTTATTAGCGATCCCATTATCCAGTCCTACTCCCAGAGCCGACCAGGCCGTCCCGTTCCATTTGGCTATTCTACTTGCCAATGCACCTCCTGCGGTTGTAAAATATCCTCCTGCATATACATTACTTCCACTTATGGCAATGGCAAGAACACTATTGTCAACTCCACTTCCCAGTGCCGACCAGGCAGTTCCGTCCCATTTGGCAATATTATTCACAGTAATGCCTCCTACGGTTGTAAAACCGCCTCCTACATACACATCGCCTCCATTGATTGCAATGGCAGATACATTTCTTCCATTTGTCAGTTCAACACCAGTTCCAAGTGCCGACCATACAGTTCCGTTCCATTTGGCTATTTTGCTTGCCGGCACATTTCCTATATTGGTAAAAGCTCCCCCAATGTACATATCTACTCCATTTATTGCTATAGCATTAACCCATCCGTTTGACCCACTTCCCAGTGCCGACCACGCAGTTCCGTTCCATTTGGCAATTCGACAGACTCCAAAACTGCCTGCATTTACAATATATCCTCCCGCATATACATCACCGCTTCCACTTAGTGCAATGGCAGTAACATTACTATCTACTCCACTCCCCAGAGCCGACCAGGTGGAAGTTGATATATCCCATTTGGCTAATTTATTCACTGTAATACCTCCGGCGGTTGAAAAACCACCTCCTACATACAAATCGGAGCCACTTAAAGCAAGGGCAGCAACAGATCCTCCGATAACTCCTGTGCCAAGTGTTGACCATGCTGATCCATTCCATTTGGATAAATAATCGGAGAAGATTCCTCCAACATATACATCGGAGCCACTTATTGCAAGGGCATACACATAATCGCTACGTCCACTTCCAAAAGTTGACCATGCTGTTCCGTTCCATTTTGCTATTCGGTTTGCCGTTGAACCTCCTGCATTTGTAAATCGTCCGCCAACGTAAAGGTCGGTGCCACTTATCGCAATACAAAGAACTCTTTCGTTTAATCCTGTTCCCAAAGCCGACCACTCTGTTCCGTTCCATTTTGCTATTCGGTTTGCAGAATTACCACCTGCCAGCGTAAATTTTCCTCCTACATATACATCGGTACCACTAATACCAATGGCTAATGCGTCATTGTTAACTCCACTCCCCAGAGCCGACCAGGTGGAAGTTGTTATATTCCATTTGGCAATATTATTTACCGTAATCCCACCTGCTGTTGTAAAATACCCTCCAACATACAAATCGGTACCACTTATAGCAAGGGAATAAACGGTTCCACTTACTCCAACTCCCAGAGCCGACCAATCACTTCCGTTCCATTTGGCTATATAATTGGCCAACCCGCTACCGGCAGCTATAAAATCACCTCCTACATAAATATCACTGCCACTGATAGCAATGGCATTAATAACGCCACTAGTACCGGGTATACTTGTATTTAACGCCACCCAGTCAGCATCGGTAATGGTAGGGTCGATGGTTAAAGGATATACCGCATTGGCATCGTTTACGTTGATGGCAATAAGACCTTCCGAAACGGCGTTCATTTCGCCTTTCAATACCTTGCCCGCAGCATCGGTAATATAGAGATTATGGTATTCCAGCTTCCGTCCGTTGTCCATTTTTATCGATACGCCTTGTGCCGAATTGGCAGCCACAGCTCCTTTTAGTTCCAGCATCACGGATAAATCCTGCGTTCCTAAAGGTGCTTTTGAAAGTATAAAATCCTGTCGGATACCGTCGGAAGAAGCGGTAAAACGCTCGCTCAAATTTCCCCTGTTGAGCAGAACGGCATTGGTTCCGATTGAAATCAGCCCATTGCCCACGGTGTTAAGCTCTCCTTTGGAGTAGGACAGTGGTCGAAGAATAAAATCGCCTACACCTTCTTCTTTAGATAAAGATTTAATAACCAGACCCTTTGTGGAAATGTTTCCACGCATCGCTTGCAGTGGACATTCAATAACTGCAGCGTTGCCATCCATATAAGGCAGTTGTTTGTCCACTTTTTTGTCGGCCTCGATGCCTAAGTTGGCCATCGGAATCTGTTTTGTTTGTGCAAAACCACCAACAAGGAAGGCTATGGCGATAAGGAAAGCAATCAGTCTTTTCATAGTAAATTTATTTATTATTGTTAATTTATTATTTAATAACCTATGGAACGAGATGATGATGGGGGAATTTTTTTTGGCAAATATCGTCTGGGTTGTAGTAGATCTACTCTCAAAAAAGATATTTTTACTCTCAAAAAAGATATTTTTACATTCTATATAAATTATATGCATCAATCCCTAAAAGCATCACAGAATGTTATCTCCTAAAAATCAGTATCTTGTAAGGTGCGGTTTGTTTTTTATCCTTGTTTTGGCTGGTAATCCGGCTTTTTCGGTCCAAATAAACAAGGATACTCTTGCTGAACGGTTGCTTAAAGAGGGTCAATACAGGATTGTATCAGAAAAGGTGGCGGCGCAATTGAAAGATGGGACTAATAATGTCAGCAACAATTACAGGCTCTTTCTCTTCAATACACTTGGCATGGCGCAATTTAGGCTGAACAATTTTGACTCGGCGATATTCTGTGCCAGGCAGGCACTGAAACTTTCTTCGGATTCGAAGGATTCGGCGCTGATCAGCGAAACCTGGAAAGTAATGTCGTATTCGTTCAACAGGCTCGGGAAGCTCGATAGTGCCATATATTTCTCCAATAAACTGCGAAATTATGCAAAGCGTTCCGGCAATGACCGGCAATACCGTAATTCACTTGTCTCACTGGGTACCATCCTGATGCAAAATCATCGGCCGGCTGAAGCCCTCGAAAATTTTCTGGAAGCGAACAGTGTCAACAAAAAGATGCGCGATACCGCCTCATGCTCTATTGACTATTTCAACATTGGGCTTGTCTATCTGAAACTGGGACAATACGACAACTGTCTGAAATCCCTGGAGGAGGCACTTGAAATACTTCAAAAGTTCCGAAATCCTGATTTGTTGTTTATGACCTACGGCACCATGGCCGACTGTTACCTTGTAATGGGTAAAAAGAAGGAACGGAAAAAATACGTTTTGCTGTCGATAGAGGTAGCAAAGCAGATTGGGAGTTCACAGTTTATGGCCATGTGCTATTGTAACCTCATCGAAGGCAATCTCAATGACAGGGAGTTCAGCACTGCGGTAAAAAATGGCTTTGTCGCTGATTCCCTTTTGAAAAAAGAACCATTCCCCGTTCAACAGATGAAGCTCGATAGCATGATGTACGTGGCATACAAGAATCTTTCAAAACCTGAAGAGGCCCTTGCGCGGCATGAGTCGTTTATGAGGATAAAAAATCAGGTGCTGGGCGAAAACGAGGCTGCACTTTTGAACCGTATGGTGGTGGAATACAGCGTGAAGGGAAAAAACCTAAGGATTGAAAAGCAGAATGTTGACATCCAAAGTAAGACAAGGCAGTTGCAGTTGCTGGTTCTCCTGCTCGTAGTCGTGGCCCTCTTTACAGGCAGGGTGATCTACCAGAATATTAAACTTCGGAATTTTCGGGAATCACTTTACAGAAAAGAAAAATACCTAGACAATCAGATAGCGGTACAGTCAAAGTTAATGACAAATATTGCAACAGAACCGGACGCCTTTGCGGTACATTTGCCTGAGGTACTGACCGATACTAACCCCGATGAACTGACCGATGTCGATCCCGGCTTGTTCGATGTCCTCTATTTACGTATCCTTTCTGTTCTGGAAACACAAAAGCTCTACCTTGATCCTGAAATGAGCATAAAGAGCCTGATCAACCTGCTGGGAACCAACAAAACCTATCTTTATCAAGCCATCAGCCGCAATTCGGCTGAGAATTTCAGGGGATTGATCAACCGATACAGGGTAAATGAAGCCAAGCGGATCATCGAAAAGAGTATTGCTGGCTCATCGGTATTCGATGGTTTGACTCTCTATTCGGATACAGGGTTCAACTCGGCTGCCTCGTTCTTCAGGGCTTTCAAACAATACACCGGTCTTACGCCCAAAGAATATGCTGATGAAACCAGAAAGGAGTTAAGGAAACATAACGTGAAAAGGGCCTGATTGAAAGCTTGTACAATATTTTATTTATTGTTTTTGGTATATTAGCACCCAGAAAATGAGGAGGCATTGCATCTTGAAATGTTAAACAAAGAATATGGAATTTTATATTATTTCCTACCTGATTACGATAGTCTTTTGGATCTGGATGATCAGAAAATACGATAAATTTGAAAAGGAACCTTTGCTATCAGTTCTTTTTGTTTTCGCTATCGGTGGTTTAATCAGCTCTTTTCCTGCCGGGATCTTCAATAGTTTATTCGGATATGTTATCAATTTTGATTTTGGAAAACATGATGCTGTAGAACAAGGAGTAGCAAAATCTGCTCTTTTTTATGGATTTGTTGGGATTAACGAGGAGTTTTGTAAAGCATTGGCAACTGTGTGGTTGATCCGTAAAAGCAGAGATTTTAACGAGCCTGCTGATGCGCTGGTCTATTCAATGACTTTGGCTTTCGGTTTCTCCTTGTTCGAAAATATTGATTATACGCTAAGATTGGGAATTGCCTCATTTTTTATCCGCCAGTTTAATGCAGTTCCTCTGCACATTGGATTGGCTGCAATTTGGGGTATCGGCATGGCTAAAGCCAAATTCCTGCACAGCGGGAAATATCTTGTAACAATGGCCCCTTATATTTTAGGTGCTTCATTTTTGCATTTTGTTTACAACTTTGCACCCAAACTGATCGAAAGCGCATTACTGAGTTTAATTGTACCAATTTCGATTGCATTTTTCCTGATCAGGTTCGCTCTAATGAAAATCAGGCAATACGCCGAGGATGGACCCTACAGCAACCAGCTTTACTGCCGACATTGCGATACCCCAAACCTTTTGATTGCCAGGGTATGTAAAACTTGTGGTGAAAAATTTCACCTCGAATTCTATGACCTTTGCCAAAACTGCAATACAAAAGTTGACAAGGAGGCTAAATTCTGCCCAAACTGCGGGTTCCAGTTGAAAAAGGAAACTACTGATATATGATGGTTATACTATTGGTTGTTGACGTTAGCAACTTGCTGTATTTTAATGAAAGAACCTATTTTGCATTAAATTTTTTCTTTGGAATTAATTACTTTTATAACAAATATTTTTGTAATTTGCCGAGGGAAGTATTTCAAAATTCAAAAAGACATGAAAAACTTAATACGATTCGATTGGGCAGTAAAACGACTGCTTCGGAACAAGGCCAATTTTGCCATTCTCGAAGGTTTTTTATCTGAATTGATCGGCGACGACATAAAGATCGAAAGCATCCTGGAAGGCGAAAGCAATAAAGAGGATAAATATCAGAAATTTAATCGGTTAGATGTTTTGGTACAGAACAGTAAGGGAGAATTGATCATCATCGAAATTCAAAACAATCAAGAACACGATTATTTGCTGCGTATTTTATTTGGTGCCTCAATTTTATTGGTGAACAATATAGATGAAGGGATGGATTATGCACAGATTAAAAAAATAATCTCGGTAAACATTGTCTATTTCGATCTGGGGCAGGGTAACGACTATGTTTATCATGGCACGACCGAATTTGAAGGCATTCATAACCATGATATTTTGAAACTCTCGAAAGATCAGGAAAACTTGTACCATACAGGAATTATTTCGAAAATTTACCCCGAATATTATGTAATAAAAGTCAATCAGTTTAATGATATTGCTAAAGACACTTTGGATGAGTGGATATACTTTCTAAAGAAAGATGAGATAAAAGATGAGTTTAAGGCCAAAGGGCTGAAAGAAGCCAAAAGGCAACTTGATATTATGAAACTTAGCGAAGAGGAACGGAAAGAATACGAAAGATATATCGAACAGCAACGGTATGAAAGAAGCTTAATCCTGTCGAATTACAAAGTGGGTGAGATTGATGGGGAACTCAGGAAAGCATTTGAAATAGCCAGTAAATGCCTGAAAAAAGGGATAAATGTTGAAGAAATCGCTGATTTGACGGGTCTTTCCATTGTAGATATTCAGAAATTGACAGTTTGAAAATTTGAAAAGAACTATAAAACCAACCTTTATTGATTAGTTAAATAATTACTTCCCATCCGTTTGATCAAAAACAATCGCATCTTCATTCTGTCTCCTTGCCCTCCAGATACTTACGTTCAGTTCGAAGCCGATCAGCAGGATCAATGAGTTGAAATAGAATGACATCATTACGACTACCAATGTGCCGATGGATCCGTAAAGTGTGTTGTATTTTCCAAAATTATTGATGTAAAACGAGAATCCAATTGTGGTTACAATCGTTAAAAGTGTGGCAAGCGTACCACCAGCGGATATAAACCTGAATTTTGTCTTTTTAGCTGGTGCAAGGTAAAACAGAAATGCATAACCAAAAAAGAACAATGCACAAATTACCAGCCATTTGCCTCCTAGTAACAAATAGTAGGTAAAGTCGATCTGTAAAATGTTGTTGTTTACTAAAAAGTTCATAACTGCCTGACTTATAGTTATTAGAGCTACACTTATGGTTGTCAGGAGGGTTATGATTATGGCCAATACAAGGGCAACAAGATGTTGGTTCAACCAAGTTCTGGTTTCAATTGCATGTATTGTCCCGTTAAACGCAGCAATCACTGAAACGATTCCATTGGTGGAAAAGATAAATGCGGCCAAAAAACCAAACGAAAGCAGTCCACCACGAGGCTGTGTAATAATATCTTCAATGGTTCCCTGGACTGCAATGTAGGCATTATGTGGAAGAATGCTTTGGAAAAGGTCCAAAAGTTGTTGCTGAAAGTTGTCAATTGGAATATACGGTATTAACGTAAAGACAAAGATAATGGCCGGGAAGATGGCGAGAATAAAATTGAAAGCGATAGCCGATGCCCTGGTAGAGATGGCACCATCAACAATCCCTTTCCAAAAGAACAGGGCCACATCATAAAGAGGCTCTCCATCAAAAAAAGGAAGTTTGATCAACTTGGCTTTCTGACTGATTGCATCTGCATAATCGATGATGCGTTTTTTGTTTGTTGTCCATATCGACATGTGCAGTAATTTACTTGTAATATCTAATCTTTGTCAATCTTAAGTTGAACAATCTGATATTTCCCCGCTTTTACCCTCATCAGGTAGTAAACCCTGAAATTGCCATTTGAAGTTTGCATCTTTCCAATTGCATAGGATGAGTCGTCACTTCCCTGATGGGTAATTTTAAAATCTGTTGGTTTATAACGGGTAAAAAAGTCTTTCAATATCTGTTCACCTTGTGCCTGCGAGCACACCATTTCTTTGTCAATGATAACCAGCTCAATGTTTTCATTGAAATAGGAAGCTACCAATCTGGCATTTCCGCTCTTGAGTCCTGCAAAGATTTCCGCTGGAATCTGTCCGGATGAAAACATTGGTACTATTGAAAGCCAAAGTGTAACAAACATGAATATTCCCAATTTCTTTTTCATGGCAATGATATTTTATTGAATTCATTTACAAGAATTATGCAATATTATTAAAAACGGCGGTGAATAAAAAATGTGGGTGAAAAATTGGATGCCAATTTTATCTGTCTTAATATTGTAACCGTGAAAATACTTTTACTTACAATCGGGAATACCGACAAGAAATACATGAAAGAAGGGATCGACGAATATGTTAAACGGATCTCTTTTTATATTCCTTTCGATATGAAGGTCATACCAGATCTCAAAAACCGGAGTACTTTGTCTCCTGACCTACAGAAGGAGAAGGAAGGATTGTTGATCTTAAACCAGATTGCTCCTGGCGATTCGGTTGTTTTGCTCGATGAGCATGGATTGGAATTTTCTTCTGTTGAATTCTCGAAGTGGATAGAAAAAAAAATGATTTCCGGAATCCGTCAACTTGTTTTTGTTATTGGCGGACCATATGGGTTCTCCAAAGCCGTTTATCAACGCTCCGATAGTCTGATTTCGTTGTCGAAAATGACTTTTTCACACCAGATGGTCCGGATGATTTTTGTCGAACAGGTTTACAGGGCATTGACAATCCTAAAGAATGAACCTTACCATCATGAATAACGCCTATGAGACAATTCGTTGGTAGAAATATTTACGTGCTGATTGCAGTCCCATTATTGATGGTCCTACTACTATGTGAATTGGTTTTCATGAAGGAGGCTGACCAGGCAAAGGAAATAAAACGGATCTACAATGTATTTAGTTCAAAAGAGAAAATCCTGAAGGGTCAGTTAGATTCGATATTTAATCGCGTCAAACAAAATCCATCCGTTATCGCCGATTGGTCATTGATCGATCGGTTTAACAATGAGGACGATGATCTGGAAATTGCCATATCTGGCAAAAATTCTTTGCTTTTTTGGTCATCTTCCCAGATTGCCTTCCCGTTCGAGGAAATAAGTACTCTAAAAGCTGAGGGTTTGGTGCATCTGCCAACCGGCTGGTATTACCAGTATTCACAACAGGATGGCGAATACATTGTCAGGGGATTCCTTCTTATCAAACGTGAATTTCCATATCGGAACCGTTATATAAAGAGTTCATTTCAGTCTGATTTTGACCTTCCCGATAATTATCTGGTACAATCTATCCAGCAAAAGGATGCTATAAATATTTTCAGGCCTGGTGGTGCCTATCTTTTTACGATCCAACCAACACATGAGGAGAATCCTGTACCCATCACCTCCGGATTGCCGGAAGTACTCTTTTTTGTAATAATTATCCTTGTTTTGTCTCAAATAAATCGATGGCTAAATAGGAGAAAACGGTTTCCTGGCAATTTTAAATTGTTCACAACAATCTCAATATCAGTAATGATCTATTTGTTGTTCAATAAATTAGAATTATCTGTATTTTTCAGTCAGTCTCAACTTTTTTCACCGCGTGATTTTGCATTCAATGCTTGGCTTCCTTCATTGGGTGATTTTGTTCTCGTGTCTATCCTGATGTTTTATATCGGTTTATCCTATTTTAGTTGGGGTGATTCGGATAAGTCGCTTAAAAACAGTAATATGAATAGGATAATATGCTTTTTATTTGGCTCCCTCTATTTTGCATTTTCATCCATTTTATTCCGGATACTATTGTTAAATTCAAGCATTACCCTGGAGTTCTTCAGTGAATTGAAATTTTCGGCTGCAAACCTGTATGCTTTTTTTTGCATGTCGTTACAGATTATCGGATTCATCTTCATTGTGCTGCGGTTGCGCATTGACCATTTTAAAGATATAGGATTTAAGGGGTTTATTCCGATTTGCGTTGCTGCTTTTACTATTGCTGGTTTGATCACAAGCTATTTGGGTTTCAAAATAGATTGGGTTCCCATGATTTTTTATGCCTTGATCATCGTGTTGATTGCGTATTTTGAAGAAAAGTGGATCGGGGAAAATAAAAACACCTTTCTTTTAATCGTCGCAATCATAAGTGCAACCTATGTGAATTGGTATTCACGCGACCTGATATTGGAAAAGAAAAACAAAGTTATGGATCTTTGGGCTGTCAAATTGAGTTCCGAACGTGATGCAGGGGCTGAAATTTTCCTTTCGGAACTTGATAACCGGTTGAGGAAAGATACATTAATTCAATACCATCTATTGCCACCCTATAAATCATTGGAATCCTATTTCCTTAACAATTATTTTACGGGATTCTGGCGCAATTATAACCTGCAGATCACAGTCTGCGACCGTGAAGACAGTGTCTATATCACAGATGAAAATAAGTACTACCCTTCTTGTTTTGATTTTTTCGACAATCTTCGGAAAACCAAAGGAATGTTGGTTTCAGGGAGTAATTTTTATTTTATGGACAGGGTCAATGGCAGGATCTCTTACCTTGGACAGCTTGATCTTCTAAATTCTGAAAAGAAGCTTGTTAAAGTATTTATTGAACTCAATTCAAAGGTAATCCCTGAGGGAAAGGGTTATCCTGAACTTTTATTGGACGAACATGCTTCCAGGGAAAGCCGGGATGGCGGTTTTAGTTATGCCAAGTATTTCGATGGGGCTTTGGTTGACAGAGGAGGAGAATATCAATATAGCATGAATCTCCCCCCTGTAATTTTAGCTGGCAATGAAGAAATGCAATTTTCAGACAATGGTTACTGGCATAGTTCCTTTAAGAGGACAGGGAATATCTTTATTATTGTAAGTGATCCTGAATCAACTGTTTATGATTGAATAAGTACTTTACCTTATTTGTTTTTGCTTTTTGACATGATTGGTGGGACTGTTTTGTTTTTCAATTTGCAGCATTCAAGGATATGGAAAAAATCCCTGGATTTCAGGGAGAAAATTCAACTAACATTAATCCTTTCATTATTAGGTATCTTAACCATCATTGGTGTCGGATTGTTATTTTATAACTCCAATAAATTATTGAATTCGCTCCAGGATAATCTGAATGAAAAATTGAGCGCCGTCTCAGCCGAATTGAGCCTGAGAGTCGGACAGGAAACTGAATTAAATGCACCAGCACGCGAATTTATCAATGACCAGTTGATTGTTTTGTCGGATATTTTGCGGACAGATATCAATGTTTACGACCTGAAAGGAAGGCTCTTTGCGACATCCAGATATGAGATTTTTGACCGGGGATTATTGTCGAAGCGAATTAACCCATTGGCATACAAAGAGATAGCAATTTTAAAAAAATCATTGTTCCTTCACAGCGAAAACCTTGGGGAAATGAAGTTTTTATCAGCCTATGCGCCTGTTTATAACCAAAACAGTCAGTTGATCGGTTACCTAAACCTTCCTTATTTTACACGACAGGATGATTTCAAAAAACAGGTTTCAGGTTTTATTGTGGCATTTTCAAATTTGTATATTTTGCTGATCATGTTCAGTTTAATTATTGCAGTGTTTATCAGTAACAAATTAACAGCTCCACTGTTGCAAATTGAAAACAACCTGAAAGGGATCCAATTGGGCAAAAAAAATGCAAAGATTGAGTATTCTGGTGTTGATGAGATTGGGAGGCTGGTCAGGGAGTACAATAAGAAGGTGGATGAATTGGCTGAAAGTGCTGATTTATTGGCTAAATCAGAACGTGAGTCGGCATGGCAGGAAATGGCAAGACAGGTTGCACATGAAATCAATAACCCCTTGACCCCGATGAAATTGAGTATTCAATATCTTCAAAGGCTAAAAGGGACAGGATCCGATAACTTCAACGATTACTTCGACCGTGTGAGCCGTTCGTTGGTCGAACAGATTGATGTCCTTTCAGTGATTGCTTCTTCGTTTTCTGATTTTGCGAGCATGCCAGGAATACGCAACGAATTGATCAATTTACCTGAGAAAATCGGGGAAGTAGTCCTGTTGTTCGAGAATACGCACAACACAACAATCTTCTTTGACAATTCCACAGTTGGCAAGGTTCAGGTCATGGCCGACAAAGATCAATTGGGAAGGGCAGTCATCAATCTGATAAAGAATGGGATACAAGCCATTCCAAAAGATAGGGCTGGTATTCTGAAGATCGGATTGCGCAATGACCTCGAATGGGCTTTTATTTCAGTATGTGACAATGGAAGCGGAATTCCTGCTGATTTGAAGGATAAATTGTTCGTGCCAAGCTTTACAACCAAATCGAGTGGTATGGGGCTGGGATTAGCGATCACAAAAAGGATCATAGAGAATTTTAAAGGGGAGATCGGATTCGAATCCAATACAGATTTTGGAACAACGTTCTTAATTAAGCTTCCAATTGCGAAATTGTAAGTTGTGAAAAAAAACACCATCGCTTCTTTGGGCGATGGTGGTATAACTCTGTAATATTCGATTTGATTAAAGTTGCTAAATATCTGTTCATTAAATTAATTACCCATTTCAGCAAGGAATTTTATCCTCACCATCCGGATCTCTTCGACTTCGTAATCATCACCAAATTCCGCAAGAGCTTCCTCCATTGAGTCAGACGTGGCATCTTCCCTGAAATACCTGAAAATTTCATCAACCGGCTCTTCATCCATCACATCGTATATATAGTAATCGATGTTGATTTTTGTTCCTGAATTGACAATTGCCTCCAGTTCGGTCAGCATTTCATCCATACTCATACCCTTTGCATCGGCAATCTCGTTGAGGGCTAGTTTCCTGTCGATACTCTGAATAATATAAACTTTGTTTTTTGATTTATTGGCTACCGAGCGGACTACCATGTCTTGAGCCCGTTCAATTCCTTTTTCTTCAACATACTTTTTGATCAATTCCACAAAGGGTTTTCCATATCTTTGGGCCTTGCCCTGTCCCACACCGATAATCCCTTGCAGCTCTTCAACTGTTGTAGGATATTGGATAGACATATCAGATAACGATGGATCCTGAAAGATTACAAAAGGTGGCAATTTCTGTTTCGTCGCTACCTTTTTACGAAGGTCTTTCAGAATAGCGAATAATTCTGGATCTCCGGCGGCACTTCCACCCGATGGTACTTCGTCTGCCTCTTCTTCTGATTCATAATCGTGGTTCTTCACAATCATAAAAGAACGTGGTTGAGCCAAAAATTCCCTGCCCAGGTCGGTAAGTTTTAATACACCATAGTTTTCAATGTCCTTATGAAGGAACCCGGCAATTATACTTTGCCTGTAAACTGCGTTCCACAATTTATCGTCGTACTCATCACCCTCTCCGAAAATATCAAGCTGATCATGGGAAAATGATTTCACAGTTGCATTTTCCACTCCCATCAATATATTGACGAGATTTTCACCTTTACATTGTTCCTTAACTTCTATGACCGCTTTTAATGCAGTAACAACCATCTCTTTTCCTTCAATTAATTCTTTAGGATTTAGGCAGTTATCGCAAAATCCGCAATTGTCTGTTTCGTATTTTTCCCCAAAGTAGTGAAGTAGAATAGTGCGGCGGCACAAAGATGATTCGGCAAATGCCACAGTATCAAGCAGCAACTGCTGACCAATTTCCTGTTCGGCAACGGGTTTGCCCTGCATGAATTTTTCAAGTTTCTGAATGTCTTTGTAACTGTAAAAAGTGTAACATTTACCTTCACCACCGTCACGTCCGGCCCTGCCTGTTTCCTGATAATATCCTTCCAAAGATTTGGGTATATCATAATGGATTACAAACCTTACATCAGGTTTGTCAATTCCCATACCAAATGCAATGGTTGCCACAATAACATCCGATTCCTCCATCAGGAATTTATCCTGGTTCCCGGAACGGGTCGCAGAGTCCATACCGGCATGGTAGGCAAGTGCTTTGATCCCGTTTACCTGTAGTAATTCGGCAATTTCTTCAACTTTTTTCCTGCTAAGACAATAGATAATTCCCGATTTACCTGGATTATTCTTGATCATCCTTATTATCTGATCCTTAGCTTTGACTTTGGGCTTTATTTCATAATAAAGGTTTGGCCTGTTAAACGAAGATTTAAATACCTTCGCATTCTGCATCCCAAGGTTTTTCTGGATGTCGTGCTGAACTTTGGGCGTTGCCGTAGCTGTCAATGCCATAATTGGAGCTTGCCCGATCTCATTTACGATTGGACGGATTCTCCGATACTCAGGGCGGAAATCGTGTCCCCATTCCGAAATACAATGAGCTTCATCGATCGCATAAAACGAAATCTTAATCCCTTTAAGGAAATCGATGTTTTCCAGTTTTGTCAGCGACTCGGGTGCTACATACAAAAGTTTGGTCTGTCCACGCCCAATATCTTCCTTCACCTTCTGAATGGCGGTCTTTGTAAGGGAAGAGTTGAGAAAATGGGCGACCCCATCATCGGTACTGAAACTCCTGATGGCATCAACCTGATTTTTCATCAGCGCAATCAGCGGAGAAATGACGATGGCAGTACCTTCCTGCATTAGTGCCGGAAGTTGGTAGCAGAGTGACTTTCCACCACCCGTAGGCATCAATACAAAAGTGTCGTTTCTATCTAATATGCTGTTAATTACCTCTTCCTGCTGTCCCTTGAACCGGTCAAAGCCAAAATATTTTTGAAGCTGGGCATTTAATAAGTTTCTATCCCTCATAATTGTTCATCAATGTATATTCAAATAAACTCGTTTTTTCTACCACTAAGTTATTAATTATATCCATGACTGCAAAAAATAATGACATTATCATGAAAATTTAACATTGGGTAATTTTAGCGGTGTATTTTTAAGAAATAGTTGGATCAAAGAATTGTATATTTGCCGCTGAATTTTGTTTAAAAACTGTTTTGAGAAAATATTAAAATATCAATAAATGTCCATCAAAGGAATACTTACAGGAAATGTAAAAAAAATCGAAAAGAAGCCAAAAGACAGTGAAGAGATGTCCTTTCTTGAACATCTTGAGGAATTGCGATGGCATTTGGTCCGGGCTTCTGCAGCAGTTGTCGTTACAGCAGTCCTATGTTTTATTTATGCGGAATTTATTATGGATCAGATCCTTTTTGCCCCCAAAAAGGCAGATTTTATAACGAATAGGGCTTTTGCATGGGTGGCAAATTATTTGAATTCGCCCGATCTGGCAATTAATACGAAGCCTTTCACGATCATTAATTATGATATGGCTGGTCAGTTTACCACCAATCTGAACATCGCTTTTATTGGAGGCATAGTTATTTCAATTCCCTATATTTTCTGGGAATTTTGGCGTTTCATCAAACCGGCTCTCTATGATAAAGAGCGGAAACATGCAACCGGAGCCGTTTTTTATACAACCTCTTTATTTCTGATAGGTGTGTGCTTTGGTTATTATTTGATCGTACCCCTATCGACCCATTTCTTCGGTTCCTATCAGATCAGTGCAGAGGTGGTGAACCAAATCAACCTTAATTCCTATATTAGCGCTGTTACTTCAATTATATTGGGAAGCGGTATCGTGTTTGAACTTCCGATTATCATCTACTTCTTGAGTAAAGTTGGATTGATCAGCTCCGGATTTTTGACCAGTTACCGTAAACATGCTTATGTAGTATTGCTACTGCTTGCCGCAATTATTACCCCTCCCGACGTTTTCAGTATGTTAATTGTTTCAGGCCCTCTGGTTTTGCTTTATGAATTAGGCGTTTTACTTTCAAAACGGATCGAGAAGAAGAGAGACGTTGTTGAGGTTCTCGAAGCATAAATAATGAGGACTTTACCTTTTTTGTATTAAACGAATTCAGTGCAAAGGATCTGTAATAATATATCATAATGAAGTTAAGGGCAGAAGATATTGTTAAAAAATATAAGAGCCGGACAGTTGTTAAGGGTGTCTCGCTTGAATTGAACCAAGGGGAAATTGTTGGTTTGCTCGGGCCCAACGGAGCCGGTAAAACAACATCCTTTTATATGATCGTAGGCCTGATCAAAGCCAATGGTGGAAAAATTTTTTTGGACGATACAGATATTACTTCTTTCCCGGTTTATAAAAGGGCAAAGTTGGGAATTGGCTATCTTGCACAGGAAGCCTCTGTTTTCAGACAGATGAGTGTCGAGGACAATATCCGTTCAATATTGGAAATGACCGATTTTTCAAAGGAATTCCAACACGAAAAATTAGAGTCGTTGCTTGATGAATTCGGTTTGCAGCGCGTACGAAAAAGTAAAGGGATCCAATTGTCAGGTGGTGAACGTCGAAGGACTGAAATTGCACGTTGTCTTGCAATTAACCCAGCTTTTATATTGCTTGATGAACCATTTGCAGGAGTTGACCCAATCGCCGTTGAAGACATACAGCAGATTGTTTTCCGTTTAAAGGATAAAAATATTGGTATTTTGATCACCGACCACAATGTCCACGAGACATTATCGATCACCGACCGCTCATATTTACTATACGACGGAAGAATCCTTAATAGTGGAACTGCTGAGGAACTGGCTGCAGATGATGAAGTTAGAAGATTGTACCTTGGACAGAATTTCGAGCTTCGGCGTCCTGTGGTGAAGAAGGAAGAGGCTCCTGAAGAGAGCTTGGAAGAATAATTTGGATTAATTTTTGGTAAAGGTTACCAAATTGAAAAAATAACTATATTTGCAGCGCTAAAAAATGCGGACATGGCGTAATTGGTAGCCGCGCCAGACTTAGGATCTGGTGCCGAGAGGCGTGGGGGTTCGAGTCCCTTTGTCCGCACAGATTACCATAATCAACCGCTTTTCCCTTAAAGGGTTAAGGCGGTTTTTTTAATTTTAATCAGGTAAGGCTTTCGCCACCCGAAGGTATATTAGATCATAAAAGAGTAAATTATGAAAATTACAAAAACAAGTGTTGATGATTTGAATGTCGTTGTTGCAATTACAATTGAAAAACAAGACTATGAAGCAACGATCAATGAAACATTAAAAGATTACCGTAAAAAGGCAAACATGCCTGGGTTCAGAAAAGGAATGGTTCCGGCTGGATTGATCAAAAAAATGTACGGAAAAGCTGCTTTGGGTGAAGAGGTCAACAAAATACTTAGCCGCGAATTAAACAAATACATCTCAGAAGAGAACCTGAACATATTGGGTGAACCTCTTCCATCCAAATCATTTGAAACGAAATTTGATTTTGACAATTGGGGCGATTTTGAATTTGCCTTTGACCTTGGACTAAGCCCTGAGATTAATGTCGATTTTGAGAAGATTGGAAAATTGCCTTATTACGAAATAATTGTAGATGAAGATTTAATCGACAAACAGCTTGAAAGTTATGCAACCCGGTTTGGCGAAAACATACCTACAGAGGAAGTTGGCGAAAAAGAGACAACAATTGGTGATTTCGTTCAGGTCGATTCAGACGGTGCTGTAGTTGAAGATGGTGTTTCTGTAACCGGCGTTCAGGTAGCAGTCCAATTGATCAAAGATGAAGTAATCAGACAGATGTTTATCGGCGCAAAAGTTGGTGATGTTCTCAAATTCAATCCGAGGGTAGCTTATTCAAACGATCACGAAGTGACCCATCTACTTAAGGTTAAAGAAGATGAAATTGAAAAGGTTGACGCAGATTTTAATTTTACGATCAACAAAATTAACACCTTCGTTCCCGCTGAAATCAACGAAGCTTTAATTAAAAAGGTAAACGGCGAAGATACTGAATTGAAAACGGTTGAAGACTTCAGAAATAAAATTGCTGCCGACCTGAAATCCAATCTTATATATTCAAGTAATTATAGGTTTTTGTTCGATGCTAAAGCTGCATTGACCAAAGAGTTGGCCTTACAATTACCTGTTGCGTTTTTGAAAAGGTGGCTTACCGAAACCAATGACAAAATTACTGCCGAGCAAATTGATGATGAATTCGAACACTTCGGGACAGATCTCGAATGGACACTGATCAAAAACAATCTCGCTAAGGCGAATGGAATAAGGGTAGAGCAAGCTGACATAACTGAAATGGCACGTGAAATGGCAAGGATGCAATTCCATCAATATGGAATGTTTAACCTTCCGGAAGAATATCTCGACAATTATGCCAAATCTATTCTCGAAAACAAGGAACAAAAACAAAAGATGGCTGAAAAAATTATCGAGGATAAAGTTCTTGATTTGATTAAAGTTATGTCAGGTGTTGATATTAAGGAAGTTACCCAGAAAGAATTTGACAACCTTTTTGAAAAATAAACTTCTGATAGGGTAATCGGAGTATTTTTATAACTTTGTGGGACAATTTGATGGTCTTGGATCTCATAATAGATCCAAAATCGGATTGTTTTACGAAGTTTTTTATTTAATATTATTGTGTTATGAACGCGAATAATGAGGATTTCCGCAAGTATGCGACAAAGCATTTAGGGATTAGCAGCCTGAGCCTGCACAAATACGAATCAGTTTATGCAAACAGCTATATTTCCCCGACAATCATTGAAGAAAGACAATTGAACATTGCCCAGATGGATGTGTTTTCACGTTTGATGATGGACCGGATTATTTTTCTTGGAATTCCAATCGACGACTATGTGGCAAACATAATTCAGGCACAGCTTCTCTTTCTCGAATCGTCAGATCCAGGCAAAGACATTCAGATTTATTTCAATTCCCCTGGAGGTTCTGTTCATGCGGGCTTAGGGATTTATGATACAATGCAGTACATCAATTGTGATGTGGCTACGATTTGTACAGGAATGGCCGCTTCGATGGCTGCGGTACTTATGACAGCCGGAACCACAGGAAAAAGGTCTGCCTTAAAACATTCGCGGATCATGATTCACCAACCAATGGGTGGAGCACAAGGTCAAGCATCTGATATACAGATTGTTGCAAAAGAAATTGCTAAGCTTAAAACCGAATTGTATCAAATCATTGCCACCCATTCCGGTCAACCAATCGAAAAAGTTGAACAAGATTCGGATCGTGATTATTGGATGACTTCTCAAGAAGCAAAGGAGTATGGCATGATAGATGATATCCTGATCCGTGTTAAAAAGTAGTTGGGGTTTTTTCCCAATCAGTAACCCTTATTTTTTATAATGAAAAAAATAGATAAATGCTCATTTTGTGGCAGGGAAAAGAAGGATGTCCAGATTCTTATTGCCGGTATGGAAGGTCACATCTGTGAAAATTGTATTGAACAAGCCCATACTATTATAGATGAGGAGTTTAAAAAAAGCAAAAAGTTTGATTTAACGGGGGTCGAATTAAAGAAACCCAAAGAAATAAAAGAGTTCCTTGATTTATATGTAATCGGTCAGGAGGATGCTAAAAAAGTTCTGGCTGTAGCAGTTTACAATCATTATAAAAGGTTGAACCAACGTGCCGATGATGAAGGTACAGAAATTGAAAAATCCAATATCATTCTTGTTGGTCCTACCGGAACAGGTAAGACTTTGTTGGCAAAAACGATTGCCAGAATGTTGCATGTTCCTTTTACAATTGTAGATGCAACAGTCTTGACAGAAGCAGGATATGTTGGGGAAGACATCGAAAGCCTACTTACCCGTCTTCTTCAGGTTGCCGATTATAATGTGGAAGCTGCAGAACGTGGAATTGTATTTATTGATGAAATTGATAAAATCGCGCGTAAAGGTGACAATCCATCCATTACACGTGACGTATCAGGTGAAGGGGTTCAGCAGGGTTTGTTGAAACTTCTGGAAGGTTCGGTTGTGAATGTTCCGCCCCAGGGTGGACGTAAACATCCCGAACAGAAGATGATTCCTGTGGATACAAAAAATATCCTGTTTGTTTGTGGAGGTGCCTTTGAAGGAATTGAACGCAAAATCGGCCAACGGTTAAATACAAAAGTTGTTGGTTACAAGGCAAGTCTGGACAGTGGCAATGTCGATCGGAATAACCTTCTCCAATATGTTTCTCCACAGGATCTTCGTTCATTTGGGCTTATTCCTGAGATTGTTGGACGGCTCCCAGTTCTTACCCACCTTGTCCCGTTAGAGCGTGAAGCATTAAGACGTATCTTGACAGAACCCAAAAATTCAATTATCAAACAGTACCAGAAACTGTTTAAAATGGATGGGATAAAAATAGCCTTCCCTGAAGAGACACTTTATCTAATTGTGGATAAGGCGATTGAGTTCAAATTGGGTGCTCGCGGCTTAAGGGCTATTTGTGAAACAGTAATGATTGATGTGATGTTCGAAATGCCTTCCGGTTCAAGTACTGAAATCGTGATCACACCTGAATTTGCCAAAGAAAAAATTGAAAAGGTGAGTGCCATCAGGTTGCAGGTTGGCTAATATTGATTAATAGATAAAAAAAGAGGTCGTATTCAATAACAATACGACCTCTTTCTATTCCATAACAATTTCAGTCTGGCATCTTATAAACGATTGAGTTGATTGTCATACCTGCACCAACAGAGGCTAGAATAATAATATCCCCCTTGTTAATTTGATGGTCGTCCATTTTGTCTTTTAAAACCAAATCCAAAAGGGTTGGGACTGTCGCTGTTGAGGAGTTCCCAAATTTCTGGATCGTCATTGGCATTATATTTTTATCATATTCGCGCTTTCCATAAAGCTTGAAAACCCTGCTCAGAATCGCTTCGTCCATTTTTTCGTTGGCTTGATGTATAAGGACTTTATTTATTGAATCAAGGTGCAGTCCTGCCTTATCCAGGCTTTCTTTTACGACACCAGGAACAGTGCTCAGCGCATATGCATAAACCTTCGAACCTAACATTCTCAGGTATTTATACTCCTTGGGATTATCTGGATTGGCAGAGCATCCCATCATAAGCATATTGTGGTCAAAATCGGACCGACTTGCCTGTGACAAAATTCCAACTGGCTTTTCGCTTTCCACTGCTTCAACAATCACAGCCCCGGCACCATCGGAGAATATCATACGGTCACGGTCGTAAGGATCAGCAATTCTTGATAAAACATCAGCACCAATAACCAGTCCCCTCTTAAAAGTTCTACTTTTGATAAAGGCATCGGCGATAATCATTGCAGTAGTCCATCCAGGGCATCCACAAGCAACATCGTTGGTCATAATGGATGGATTGCGTATTCCGAGTTTTGCTTTTACCCGGTTGGCCAATGAAGGCATTTGATCCGGGACCAAAATCCCATCCACCACATCCCCGAAATTATGGGCAACCAGAATAAATTCAAATGTTTCCGGATCAATACCGGATGTTTCTATGGCATCGCGGGCAGCAAATGTTGCCAGGTCACTTGTAACCTGATCAGAATCTGCATATCGTCGCTCTTCTATATTTGTAATTTCCTGAAATTTGCGGATGATCTCCGCGTTGTTGGTCTCAAATACCTTCGAAGTAGCTGGATCATAAAATTCAGCATCCATAAAATACTCGTTTGGGATGATTCTCGTAGGAATATAGGAACCTGTACCAACAATAACCGTATATACTTTTTTATCCATACTAAATTATTTACTTTTCAAAAAGCGTTTTATTATCAATTTTTTCCAATCGGAATGTATTTCCGTCATAAACTCCGTAGAAAATAGTATCTGAAAACCATTCACTGAGCACAAAAATCTTGCTTATCTCAGACAATTGAAAATCAATTACTGCATGCCTGTGCCCTAAAACAAAAAAATCAAAGAATCTCTTCTTTAGAACCTCTTTTGCGAATATAATCTGATGTTCGTGTTGCTCCCCTAAGAATGGGACTTTAACCGCACCTCTACCTAACCTGCTACTTTTGGACCAATTATGAGCCCATCGAAATGCCAAATCAGGGTGAATTTTGGCAAAAGCCCATTGAGCCAGTTTGTTGCGGAATATTGCCTGCAAGAATTGGTATTTCTTATCTGTCTTTCCCAGATCATCACCATGGGCAAGAAAGAATTTTTTCCCAAAAAGTTCTGTTTCCCATGGTTCGGTATGGATTATCATTCCGGTTTCTGAGGTTAAATAGTCAAACACCCAAATGTCATGATTTCCAGCAAAAAAATGTACAGGAATGCCGCTGTCACAAATACTGGCAATTTCCCCAAGGAATCTTACAAATCCTTTTGGAACAACTTTTCGATATTCGAACCAAAAATCAAATATATCACCAAGAAGTACAATCATTTCGGCATCTTCCCTTATTTGATGAAGCCAGTTCACGAACATTAACTCTCGTTCTCTGTTGTGCTTAAGGGCAGCAGCACCCAGATGGACATCCGAGGCAAAATATATTTTTTTCGATCTATTCAAATCTCTTTGTCTTCTTATTAATAATCCTCATTTAAAACTAGGCAAAGATAGGCCTAAAAAACAATTATTTAAGTATTTTGCTTAAAGTTTGGTCCAGTGCCGGTCCTTTTAGGTTCTTTCCTATAATAGAGCCTTCTTTATCCAGCAGATAGTTATACGGTATTTCCTGAATATTGTAATTTGTAAGTGCTTGCACGCTTCCTTTCATATCACCAACATTGATACAGGTCAAACGGTCTTCTTCGATGGCATTTAACCAGGCATTTTTGTCATTATCAATACTCACCATAAAAATTTCAAGCCCTTTATTCTTGTATTTTGCATAGATTTCAGAGAGTACCGGATTAATAATTCGCGAAGCGCGATCTTTGGCCGACCAGAAATGGAGTAAAACATATTTACCGTGCAATGACCATAAATTTCGTTCATTCCCAAAAGCGTCCGGTAAAACAATATTCGGTGAATTTACCGCTTTATCTTTTATTGCATTTGTGAGTTTTTTACTGTTCTCGTTTTTAACCAATTGAAGGGTGTTGTTGTAGAGTGCAATAACCTGTTCGTTTTTTGGATAAACAGAGTAAAGTGCAGAAGCTGCCATTTTCATTGTCTGGAAGTCGCTTACAACAAAATTCGATTCATCCCATTTTTGGTAAAGGGCATAAACAGATGCCAGAGAAAAAGGATTTTTTTTAATGAAAGCAGTAACATAATTGGAATGATCTGTAATGACACTGATGTATTTTGCATTCCATTCAGTACATTTTGTTACATAAATGGGGTCGGATTTATGTACATTGTAAAGCAATCGAAGTGAATCTGTTTCTGCTTTTGCTTTTATAAACCTGTTATCAAGGTCAAGAAGCCTTTCAGAACCAACCGAACCTGAAACTTTGTAATCTTGGGTAAAACGTTTATAGGAACCGTTTATGATCGCATTTTCTGCTGAATCGACCAATAAAGTGATAAAGCTGTTCTTGGAAAGCTTGAGAGAATAAAATGTTGGAGTGGAAGTACTTCCTTTAAACATGAACTTCCCATCCTTGTCAATTTTAACCGAGTCTGCTGCAGACTGATTGCTTATCAGAATTTTCTGGAAATAAACCGTTTTTCCGGCTCCACCGCCCAATTGCCCTGAAATAGTGAAATTTGATTTCTTACCGCAGGAAACCAATAAGAACAAGACGATCAGAATGTAAGAAGTCTTTTTAATTGAAGATTGCATATTTGTGTTATATAATTGTAAATTAATAAGATAACTAATAATTCTCTTGACTTGTTATCCTTTTGTTTCATTTCATGTTAAAGGAAACAAAAATATAAAATCTTGGATAAAACACACCACTGCCCATGGTTTTGGCTTGGTTATATTCACTATGAATAAAAAATGGGTAAAAACTGTTTTTTTTGACTATTTTTACGCCCTGAAATTTTTTGAAGGTGCAAATTTATTACGGTTTAGATCATTTTAAAGCAATTAATCCGGTAGTAACCATCGGAACATTTGATGGGGTACATTTGGGACATCAGGAGGTCATCTCGGAGCTTGTTAGGATTAGCAAATTTTCGGGTGGCGATTCGGTTGTATTTACTTTTGAACCTCACCCAAGAGTTGTTGTACTACCACAAGAGGATTCGATCCGTTTATTATCAACTATTGATGAGAAAATTAGTTCTATGGATAAAATGGGAATTGATCATCTTGTAATTTATCCATTTACTGACGAATTTTCTAAACTGTCATACAACGAATTTGTTACAAATATTCTTGTTGGAAGGATGAAGTTATCCTGCCTTGTAGTAGGTTATGATCATCGTTTTGGCCAGGGGCGTAGGGGAGATTTTAATGCACTTGAGGCACTTTCGAAATCGTTAAGTTTCAGTGTTGAACAACTTTCCAAATTCCTTGTTAATGGCAAACTGGTAAGTTCTTCAAAAATTCGTGCTGCTCTTGAATCTGGCGATATTTCTGATGCCAATCATTACCTGGGATACCAATATCCGCTAACGGGTAGAGTTGTTGAAGGGATGAAACTGGGACGTAAGATCGGATTTCCTACAGCTAATATTGAGCCTTTTAACCGTCACAAGATGGTTCCAGGTGATGGCGTATATGCAGTAAGTGTCAATATTGGCGATCGTATTTATAATGGGATGTGCAATATTGGCTTCAGGCCTACTGTCAATTTCAATGTCGATCACAAAAGTATAGAAGTTAACATTTTCGATTTTGAAGCGGATATCTATGGTTCGGTTATAACCATGAATTTCATAGAAAAGATTCGGGATGAACACAAATTTTCAAACATATACGAATTGCAGGAGCAGCTTAACAGAGATATGGTTTCGGCAAAAAATATTATTTCAAGGCAAAGCACATAATAAACGTAATTCCAATTTTAATATATTTAACAATAGTAAAACAATGAACTGTCAATCAGAAAGTTATAAAGTAAAGGATATCAATTTGGCCGAATATGGCCGGAAAGAGATTGATATTGCAGAAAAAGAGATGCCCGGTTTAATGTCTCTTCGTAAAAAGTACGGAGAGGTTAAACCCTTGAAAGGTTCGCGCATTATGGGGTCATTGCATATGACGATCCAAACCGCTGTTTTGATCGAAACTTTGGTGGAGCTTGGAGCTGAGGTTCGCTGGTGCAGTTGTAACATCTTTTCAACCCAGGATCACGCTGCCGCGGCCATTGCTGCTACCGGTATTCCTGTATTTGCCTGGAAAGGTGAGACATTGGCTGAATATTGGTGGTGTACGGAAAGGGCATTGGATTTTGGATCCGGTAATGGCCCTACTCTCATTGTTGACGATGGGGGAGATGCGACCATGATGATCCACAGGGGCTTTGAAGCTGAATCAAATTCAGCTGTCTTGGATGGGGCTGAACTTGCAGAAGATGAATTGGAATTGAATAGTATTTTAAAACAGGTTCTTGCTTCCGATTCAACCCGTTGGCATCGTCAGGCTGCCGTGATCAAAGGTGTTTCTGAGGAGACAACTACAGGCGTTCACAGGCTTTACCAGATGGTGGAACAAGGGAAATTATTGTTTCCAGCTTTTAATGTGAACGATTCTGTTACTAAGTCAAAGTTTGATAACCTATATGGTTGCCGCGAATCGCTTGCCGATGGTATTAAACGTGCGACTGATGTTATGATTGCCGGAAAAGTTGTGGTTGTGGCCGGATATGGGGATGTTGGGAAAGGTTGTGCCAGGTCCATGCGTGGATATGGTGCCCGGGTTATCGTTACAGAAATTGACCCGATTTGTGCCTTACAGGCCGCTATGGAAGGTTTTGAAGTGAAGACTATGGATGAGGTTGTGACAGAAGGTAATATTTTTGTCACCACGACTGGTAACCTTGACATTATTACCGGCGAACATATGGAAGCCATGAAAGATCAGGCAATTGTTTGCAACATTGGTCACTTTGACAATGAGATTCAGGTGTCTCGTTTGGAAAAATGGCCCGGGATCGTAAAACTGAATATCAAACCTCAGGTTGATAAGTACATCTATCCGGATGGTCACGCAATTTTCCTTTTGGCAGAAGGGCGCCTTGTAAATTTGGGTTGTGCTACAGGTCATCCTTCGTTTGTGATGAGCAACTCTTTTACAAACCAGACATTAGCTCAGATCGAGCTGTGGACCAAACCATATGAAATCGGGGTTTACAGATTGCCAAAACATCTTGATGAGGAAGTGGCTCGTTTACACCTCGAACAGCTTGGGGTAAAACTGACGGTTCTTACACCTTCACAGGCAGGTTATCTGGGTATTTCCGAAAATGGCCCTTATAAACCTGAACATTACAGGTATTAAGAACCATAAGTCATATTCTATAAAGGCGGTAAGGTTAACTTCAAAAGGTACCTTTACCGCCTTTCTTTATAATTAAAGAATTGAAAGCAGGTCAAAATTAAATTCTGATTACTTATTTCCATTTATTTCCTTATTTCTTAATTTCTTAGTTAATAACTGTCAATGTCTCAAATCCTGTAGTTATGTGATAAGATTGAAGGTAATGAGTGGCAGGACCTGAAACCGGTTGTCCGTTGCCCATAAGATTGAACACCGAACCACATTTATTGCATTTACCAAAAAAACCACTGCTATAAACCATTCCGGGAGGGGTTGTAAGGTTTTTGACCGGTTCTAACTCAACAACACCTGAGTAATCTTTTTCGTTTGGGCAACATGCATCAAAAGCTCCATATTGACCCAAATCAGGATTGACACACGATACTATAACTCCTTTAACCCCATGATTTATAAACATAATCGAATTCCCAGGTATTTTTAAGTGATTTTGATTGACAAGGGAAATATAAAGGCTTATCTTTACATAAGGCAGAAAAGTATTGTCGTCTTTTGTGCAGTTGGCAAGATAAAAAACCAGCCAACCTGCAAGAGCAATATTTGTAAATCTGATCAATTTTGACTTTAACATTTTTACTATTATTATGGCTGCTAAATTAGATAAAATGAATTGTAATTTTGATGGTAGTTACCAGTCCTGAAGACGAAATGGATATTTAGTGTGGCGATTATTTGGCTGCTGCCAATATGGATAAAGTTAAAAAGGCTAATGCAGCTACATTAATTGCGGATTAAATTAATTATCAGTTTGTTACAAGAAGCCAGTCTTTTTTTGATTCTCAAAACTGATCGTAACTGTTCCTGTATATAAGAGACGATATTGGATTCGTATAGGCTTTAACCTCAGGAGTGCAATCGTTTATTCCGATATCCTGAACCGAAAATAGACCTAAAATATTTTGTTGAATTATTTTAAGTCGAAAATTTGTATTTTTCTTAAAGAATAGTTTAAATTTGTGCTTTATCATAGCGGGAAGAGTTCCGGCACTCCGGGGTTCTTCTCATTTTTTATGTATTATTAGTAATTTTATTACCAAATGGGCAAAGTTAATTATGTTTCTGCTGATGGATTGAAAAAACTAAAAGCAGATCTGCACCAAATGATCAATATTGATCGACCTGCTATTTCCAAGTTAATAGGGGAAGCGATCGAAAAAGGGGATATTTCTGAAAATGCTGAGTACGACGCTGCGAAAGATGCCCAAGGAATGCTTGAGGCAAAAATTGCCGCTTTACAGACTCAATTGGCTGGTGCCAGAATAATCGACCAATCAAAAATTGAGACCGATGTCGTCCAGATTATGAACAAAGTGACAATTAAAAATATTAAAAATAATTCGACAATGTCCTATACTATTGTTTCAGAGCACGAAGCAGATCTGAAGCAAGGTAAGATAAGTGTAAGTACTCCTATTGCTAAAGGTCTTATGGGGAAAAAGATTGGCGATTCGGTCGAAATTAAAGTCCCGTCAGGCGTTATACCTTTCGAAATTATTAATATTGAAATAGGGATTTAATTTTTAAAATCATAAATTTCATGGCAAGTATTTTTACCCGAATCGTAAATGGCGAGATTCCATGTTATAAAGTTGCAGAAGACGATAATTATCTCGCATTTTTAGATATTTTCCCACTTGCAGTTGGGCATGTACTTGTTATTCCGAAGAATGAGACAGATTATTTGTTTGATCTCGCGGATAATGATTTTAGTGGCTTAATGCTCTTCTCTAAACGCGTTGCACTTGCATTGATGAAGGCTGTTCCATGTAAAAAAGTTGGAGTCGCAGTTCTTGGTCTGGAAGTTCCCCATGCTCATATTCACCTTGTTCCATTAAACAGTGAAAGTGATATCAATTTTTCTAAACCAAAATTGAAATTGTCGAACGAAGCATTTTTGGAAATTGCGTCAAAGATATCAACAGCTTTTGAATAACCGCTGGCTACTTCAAGTTCTTGTGAATCAATGTATTAATAATTTCGGCTCTATTTTTAATGTTCTTTTTACCGGAATTGCGTTTTATTCACTTTTTCCAATCTCCGATCTTGCTTCTCCGTTTCTGATTGACCAGCCCCACTCCCCCAGCCCCACGCCCCAAGCTCCACGCCTACTTAACCCTTCCGGGATTTTTCCGGATAAACTCTTCCCAATTTTTGAATGAACTGTCACCAATCGGATTTTTCATTTGAAGGTAGTGGCAAACCGCTGTTGCCAGGCCATCTGTAGCGTCCAGATCACTGGGTGTAATTTCCAATTTAAACATTTGTTTCAGGAAATAAGCAACCTGTTCTTTTGTAGCCGCACCATTACCGGTAATTGCCTGCTTAATCCGGAGCGGTGCATATTCAAAAATAGGTACACCTCTGAATAACGAGGCTGCCATTGCTACGCCTTGTGCCCTGCCAAGTTTCAACATTGACTGCACATTTTTGCCAAAAAAAGGTGCTTCAAGTGCAGTCTCGTCAGGTTTATATTCGTCAACGAGATAAAGTGTACGGTTGAAAATATGGTTAAGTTTCTGATAATGATCTGAAAACCCTTCTGTCTTAATAACTCCGATCGCAACAATTTGAACCTTGTTTTTTACGATTTTTATTACGCCATATCCCATGATATTTGATCCGGGGTCAATTCCAAGTATCGTTTTGTTAATTTCCAATTGATCTTATTTAAGGTGTCATCAATTTCGCTTTCTTATGTTCATCGTTGTAATCGGTGAGTAATTCCCTGATCCGTTTTTCAACATCATAATTATTGGCATTAACGGCTAAACCATTGAACGCGTTGCAAAAAAGCATGAAATCCTCCAAAGCATCACCCGAAAGTCCTGATATTCGTGCAATAATGTCTTTGTTATAGACAAGCGAGAGCATTTGGAAATCACGCTCTGAACGAATAACCGCTAAAGTGGTCCGTTTCTCCTTTTCGGACTTACTTAAATGATACGATATGAAAGAGAACGGCCGGAATATGGCAGTCAGTACAGTTGGTTTTGATGCAAAATAGTCGCTTCTGAGCTCGACAGGAACGTTAACCGACTTGCCAACCGGGATTCCACTCATGTTAACTTTAGGTGCTGCACCTTGTACATCAACCTGTTCAACCAATATTCGAATTGGAGCAAGCATAATTTTGGTAAGTGCGTTTCCTGTAGCAATAATTTCACTTACCGGAACTTTCTTTTCTTTATAACCAAGCGATTTAAAGGTAAGTGTATCTAATGGATCGGCTTGTATGGAAAAACTACCGAGGGCATCCGACATTGTCCCTCCCCTAACACGAAGGTTAAGAACTGAGGCATATCCTACACCCTCCTTGGTTATCTCATCAATCAGTTGACCTTTGATACTGACCATGTCCTCCGGGAAATAGAGCTGACAATAAGCATTTTTCTGAATGCCTGACGACAACAAGATTATTAACGCAGTCATCCTGAAATATTTCCTGACCATTTGCATTTTATTTGATTTAGCATAATATGATCGAGGTTCATCAACCGACCTTGATCTCATCGTTTTCAATATTCTTAGGATGCAATTACTGTTGTAAAAGTTGTTTGGCAATTGCTTACCTAAGAATATTATCGGGCAAATCTTGAAGTTGATCCTTACATTGGGATGCAAGCACCAATGCCAATCGCTCAGAACATCAGATTTTTGATTCTTTCCATTGCAGTGATCACATTTTCACGGTCTGCAAAAGCTGAAAACCGAAAATACCCTTCACCCGATGGACCAAAACCTGACCCAGGTGTCCCTACGACATTTGCCTCATTTAAGAGTTTATCAAAAAACTCCCAGGAAGTGAGGTCATTTTTTGTCTTCACCCAGACATATGGCCCATTTATCCCACCAAAGATTTTATAACCCAAATTTGAAAGGCTTTCACGTATAATTTGTGCGTTTCTTAAATAATAGGAAATGACTTCTTTTACCTCCTTTTTTCCTTGTTCGGAATAAATCGCCGCTGCAGCTTTTTGTACAGGATAAGATACACCATTAAATTTTGTGGTGTGCCTGCGCATCCAAAGTGGTTTTACTGCGAAAGGATTTCCCTTTGTGTCATAGGCAATAAGCTCATCTGGGATTACTGTAAAAGCGCAACGAGTTCCCGTGAATCCCGCTGTTTTTGAAAAACTTCTGAATTCCAGCGCCACACTTTTAGCCCCTTCAATTTCAAATATGGAGTGAGGAATGGTTGGATCAGTTATATATGCCTCATATGCTGCATCATAAAGAATAATGCTTTTATTTTGAATGGCATAGTCCACCCACTTTTTTAGAACTTCTTTTGTGGCTACGGTCCCGGTCGGATTGTTGGGAAAGCAAAGGAAGATCAGATCAGGTCGTGTTGAGGGTAATTCAGGAATAAAACCATTTGCTTCATTGCATGGCATGTAAATAATATTGTCAAAATAGCCGTTCGACTGGCAGATTCCTGTCTTTCCAGACATTACGGTTGTATCGGCATATACCGGATAAACAGGATCACTTATTGCTATAATATTCTGATTGCCAAATATTTCCTGAATATTTCCGGTATCACATTTTGACCCGTCAGATACAAATATTTCATCTGCTGATATTTCAACTCCCCGAAGCCGGTAATCATTCTCAGCAATAGCCTCACGCAAAAAATCATATCCCTGTTCAGGCCCATAACCTTTGAAACTCTCCTTTTTGCCCATCTCGTCAACACCTTCATGGAAAGCCTGAAGAATGGCAGGTGTGAGTGGTTGTGTTACATCTCCAATTCCCATCCTGATGATATCCTTATCCGGATTTAATGCTGCAAATTCTCTGACCCTACGGCCAATTTCAGGAAATAAATAGCCGGCTTTTAATTTTAAGTAGCTCTCGTTAATGTATGCCATATAATGAATTGTTATCGTGTTATCTATTTGTTGAATACTAATTTAAAGATCGGTTTCTGTCCACGTGAAATGCCAAGGTCATTGTAAACTTCATAAGCAATTGTCATTGAAATCACCTCTTTCCGCATCTGAATTGCGGACTCGTCCCAAACCCATCGTTCATCAAACTGTATTTTACTGATTTCTTTTCGTGAAAACACGCCATCTTTTTCCATTTTTCTGATTTGTTCAGAAGCTATTTTTTCACCTGAGAAGTAGTCATAAGGAGCCAGCTTTCCATTGTAAACATTTTCAAAAACTGTATTGATTAGTTTTTGCCTATTGAATTTTGCCAGACATTCATCACCCCAGGAATCTGTTGAATCGCGATTGACCAGAAAAGTATCATAAATTATCTGACCCATCGGATCTCCCAGTACAGGTTTTATTATGCTGGAATCCTGACAGGCTGAAAAAAAGAACAATACCAGAATAACTTCAAGGCTGATTTCTATTAAATGTAAGTCTTTCTCCCTTATTGTTCTCAAAAAAAGTGCCTTTAAAATTTGGATTATTGTTTTCATAAACGAGGTTTCCGTTTACAAATGTTTGATTAATAAAGTAGTAGAAAGAATCACCTTCGAAGGGGGACCATCCGCATTTTGAGAGAATATTCTCTTTTGAAACGGTCCAACGAGCTGAATCAACAAGTACAAGATCTGCTTTATACCCTTTACGGATATATCCTCGTTTTTCAATAACAAACAGATCGGCCGGATTATGGCACATTTTCTCAACCACTTTTTCAAGAGGGATCTTACCATTTCTGCTCAGTTCGAGCATTGCAACAAGTGAGTGTTGAACCAATGGACCGCCAGATGGTGATTTAAAATAGGTTTGATCCTTCTCTTCGAGCGTATGGGGTGCATGATCAGTTGCGATAACATCAATCCGGTTATCTGTTATCCCTTTTAATAATGCCTGACGATCATTTGCTGACTTAATAGATGGGTTCCATTTTATATGCGTTCCCAGTCTTTCATAATCAGAATCTGAAAACCATAAGTGGTGGACACATGCTTCACAAGTGATTTTCTTGCCTTTAACAGGTCCTGAATCGAATAAGGCAATTTCCCCTGCTGTTGAGAGGTGGAGTACATGTAAACGGGTTCCAAACTTTTTTGCCAATTCAACCGCCTTGGAAGTAGATTTAAAGCAAGAATTTGTATCTCTGATTTTTGGATGTTCACCGATAGGGACATCTTCACCAAATTTTTCACGAGCCTGGGCAATGTTTGCCTGGATGATTTGTTCATCTTCACAGTGTGTGGCAATCAACATCTTCGATTTGGAAAACAGGGCAGAAAGAGTTTCTGGGCTGTCAACAAGCATATTGCCTGTTGATGATCCCATGAATACCTTTATTCCACATACGCTGGCTGGATCTGTTTTCAACAACTCATCCAAATTTTCGTTAGTTGCTCCAATGTAAAAGGAGTAATTGGCAAGAGACACTTCAGAGGCAAGCTGAAATTTTTGTTCCAGTAATTCTTGTGTCACAGTTTGGGGAATTGTATTGGGCATCTCCATAAAGGAGGTTATACCTCCTGCTATCGCAGCCATTGATTCTGTTTTGATGTCCCCTTTATGGGTAAGTCCTGGTTCCCTGAAATGAACCTGATCGTCAATGACTCCTGGAAGAAGTAATTTTCCTGAAGCGTCTATTACCTCCGAATTGGCGAGAATATTGGCAGGAACTGCATCCCTGAAAATTTTCTCTATAACTCCATTGCGGATCAGGATACTTGTATCCCTTAATATTTTACCTTCATTTACAACTTTGGCATCCTTGATGATGATGTCTTTCATGATAAATATAAAATTGTTTAGTGTTATTTACTTAATATGGTAGTGGATCTTTTGAATGTGAAATTAATTAAAATATTCCGGTTTCAGGCAGTTTTTTTATAGGTTTTAAAATAACTCCTGAATTTCATCTTAAGAACACCTTTAAATGCCTCACCAAAGATTCCCCCACTCATCTTTGAGATACCCTCTTTTCTATCGGTAAAAATAATAGGGATCTCTTTAATCTTAAATCCATATTTCCAAGTCCTGAACTTCATTTCAATCTGAAATCCATATCCTTTCATTTTGATATTTTCAATACCTATATTTTCGAGAACAGTTTTCCGGTAGCATTTAAATCCGGCCGTGGTATCCATAATGGGCATTCCAGTAATTTTTCGCACATATACCGAGGCAAGATACGACATCAAAACTCTTTTAAGCGGCCAGTTGATCACATTAATGCCTGATATATATCGTGATCCAATCGCCAGATCGTATCCTTCGTCGTGACAAGTCCGATGAAGCTGAATCAAGTCATTTGGGTTGTGGGAGAAATCTGCATCCATTTCGAAAATAAATTCATAATTGTGTTCAAGAGCCCATTTGAATCCGAATATATAAGCTGTACCCAGTCCCAATTTGCCAGGGCGTTCTATTATATATAGTCTATCTGGATAATCCGGAATCAAATCCCTGACAATTGAGGCGGTTCCATCGGGCGAATTATCATCTATGATCAGGATGTTGAAATCTACTTCAAGGGAGAATACGTTTCGAATTATTTTTGATATATTCTCTTTTTCGTTGTAAGTTGGAATAATGACAATGCTTTTGGACACTTTACTTTTGTTTATTTTAAGGCGTAAATATAGTATATTTGATATATAAAATCCATATTAATTGATTTTGTATCCAAATTTTCTGTTTTTTTAAGTAAAATTCCATGATTATGAGTGTTCTTAGTTTTGGGTTATGAATCACCTACAGGCGAATATGGGAAGAAAATCTGTTAGGATTTTGGGAGACTATTAACAATGGATACAATTATTTTTAATGATCAATTTTTTATTGTTATTAATGAATTGAAATATAGTTAATTAGAATGGGATATTTTTTTTCATATTTTTTTTAGGAATGTGTATGAAAAGCGGGAAATCGTTCTACATTTGCACCACGAAAACGGGGAGCGAATTAGCGAGAAGTTTAGTAGTTCATTGAAGGTTTTGGATGGTTGAAAATTTGGCAGATTTGTTCAAAAAAAGAATTGAAAAAAGTTTTGGAGAAATGGAAAAAGGGATTACCTTTGCCGAACTTTCGCTTTAAAAAAACGGGAGATGATAAAAGAGATAACAAGTTCATTGAAGATATTGAGAAGGTAAGAAGACGAACTAAGAAGACGAAAGCTGGGAAGCTTTTAGGGATAGAATAAAGAGTTCAAGAAAGCCGGGTCAGGACAGAAACATATTTAAAATTTTCTATACAACGGAGAGTTTGATCCTGGCTCAGGATGAACGCTAGCGGGAGGCTTAACACATGCAAGTCGAGGGGTAGTGTAGCAATACAAGAGACCGGCGCACGGGTGAGTAACGCGTATGCAACCTGCCCTTTACAGGGGGATAGCCCGTAGAAATGCGGATTAATACCCCATAGTACT
>JBAXWR010000189.1:0-13927 GCA_037128295.1 Mariniphaga sp. | reverse complement strand
TTTCATTGCGAAAAGAATGGTACCAACCTGTTAAAAAACAATTGGTTGTGGCTGAGGGTGAAAAGGCTATATTGGATGTGCCAATGACCGCCTTGTATGGAAATGTGAACATTACCACCAAGCCCGAAGCCGATATTTACAAGGATGACGAAAAGCTTGGAGCCGGGACCTATACCGGCAGGCTCAGCGAAGGGATCTATACTTTTGAAGCCAGAAAACCCAAACACACTTCCGATATCCAAAAAATTCAGATTACCTCCGGCGAGCAAAAGAACATAACCCTTTCGCCACGTCCCCAAATGGGAACGGTCGAAATCCAAAGCACACCCATTGAGGCGACAATCACCCTTGACGGGACGAACAAGGGAACAACCCCAGCTACTTTACGCAACTTAATGGTGGGCGATTATACTCTCACCCTCAGTTTGCCGGGCTACGCCACAACCACAAAAACCATTACAATTACCGAGGGCAAAACGGAGCAGGTGAACGAGACACTTGTAAACGGAAGGGCTGTTACGATCAATTCCGAACCTTCCGGGATTTCACTTTTAATTGATGGAAACCCTGTTGGGCAAACCCCGTACAGCGGTAGCCTTTCTTTTGGGAACCATGCCTTACAAATACGGCAAGGTGAAAAGAAGGCTGAAAAGACAGTATCCATTTCCCAAACTGGAGGTGAAACGTTTTTTAGTTTAAGCTTTGGAAGAGAGATTACCGAAACTGCAAACGGTGCATTCATCGAGATGGTGGCTATAAAAGGGGGTACTTTTCAGATGGGAAGCAACTATGGCGTAGCTTATGAAAAACCAATCCACACTGTAACAGTAAGTGATTTCCACATTGGCAAAACTGAAGTGACACAGGCCCAATGGGTAGCCATTATGGGTAGCAACCCAAGCAGTTTCAAAGGCGACAACCTGCCGGTAGAGAATGTGAGCTGGAACGATGTCCAGAATTTTATCGGTAAACTCAATGCCAGAACCGGCAAAAACTACCGTTTGCCCACAGAAGCTGAATGGGAATACGCCGCAGGTGGTGGTGAAAACAACCGTACCAAATGGGCAGGCACCAACAACCAAACCAATCTTAGCTTGCTTGGCAACTATGCCTGGTACGATGCCAACAGCGGCAGTAAAACCAATGCCGTTGGTACAAAGCAACCCAACGAATTGGGGCTATACGACATGAGCGGCAATGTTTGGGAATGGTGCAGCGATTGGTATGGCTATGATTATTATGCTAAATCGCCTCAAAACAATCCTAAGGGTGCTTCTTCGGGTTCTGGCCGCGTTCTGCGAGGTGGCAGTTGGTCCACCTACGATTGGGGCTGCCGCGTTTCTTCTCGCGATAGCGGCAGCCCAGCCTTCAACATCAGCCTCTACGGTTTCCGGTTGGCTCTTGTTCCATAATTCAAAGACCAAATCGGGAGGTTACCCTAAAAAAACAAAGGTACAGAGCAATTGTAAATACCCAATTAGGGTCGAAAATTTTAAGAAATTGGCAGGTACTATTTTGCCAGCAAACCTTCTTGCTACTTTAAAAACTTTGTGGCACAATCCAGAATTTTGATTGTTTTCCCAAGGCGTTGCCATTGGGTTAGCATATATTAGGCTTTAGCTTCGCTGATCTTCGATTCAGCCTGTTGATGATGCTGGGATGTTGATAGTGCAAGACAAAATGGTTAGCACAATTTTTATTAGGACGATCTCCTTCCTGAAGCTGTCATTGCGAACCAATCTACTATAAATTAAATGGTTAGCAGAATCAATCTGTTTGGTTTGGCAATCCCATGTTTGAAGCACTTTCAAAACGTTGTTTTTGGCACGGTGCCTCTTAGAAAGGGATTGCTTTGTCGTGCTGATGATTATCTTCCAAATTTTAATTGTGCAGCACTCCGCGCAATGACAGGTCCTGAGAGACAAAGTGCTATTAGATTGTTTGTGATCATCATACACCTTTTAAAACTTTGTGGCGCAATCCAAAATTTCACCTTTTTTCCCAAGGCGTTGCCAATGGGTTGGGTTAGACCTGAGCTGTTATAGAAACCTTTAAAGACATTTTTTAGGGTTTAGCAGTGGCCGCTACAATGCGCAAATGTTTTGAAAAGAGCCTGTGGGTCAGGTGATTTCCAATCGCTTTAGTTCACCTCGATTGCAAATCAAGGAAACCTATCGCCTCCCAGGGTAAAATGGAACCACCAACCGTCCGTGATCGAAGCTCCAGAACAGGCAAAACTACGTTCGTTAGGAACTGCATCCAGCAAAATATAAATGGGTGGTACGAATTTTATTTCTGGGAGAACTTCCTTGGAGATTTTACAATAAGGTTTGATCCATATAACAAGGTTTTAGGCCTCTTTCAATTTGCAATTTCAAATTATTTGTTTCCAAAAATGATCATTAATATCAATTTACCTTAAAATTCGTATATTAGCAAAAAAAACGCAATGATTGGTAGCGATAAAATAGCCGATATAATCGCAAGAATAGTTTCCGGATATCATCCCGATAAAATTATACTTTTCGGATCCTATGCTATAGGAAAAGCTAACGAAGACAGTGATTTAGATTTAATGGTAATTAAGGCAACGGATTTGCCCCGGCCTCAAAGAACATTTCAGGTGAGGAAAATGCTTTATGGTGCTTTGGTACCAATAGACCTTATTGTTTATACCCCTGATGAAATTGCGGAATCAAGGGGGAACAAATTCAGTTTTGTTTCAGAAGTTATGAAAACAGGCAAAATATTGTATGAGCGGGTAAGCTAAAGAGATTGAGTCATGGATTATTAAGGGTGATCACGATCTGGGAACCGCGAAGGTCACCTATCTATTCATACCTGAATACCTTGATACTGTTACCTTTCATTGCCAGCAAGCTGTTGAGAAATATCTGAAAGGCTACTTGATTTTTCTATCCATCCAATTTAGATTTACTCATGATTTAATCTATTTGCTTGATTTGATTTCCCAATCAGATATCGATTTTCAAGATTATTACGATTCTGTTTCAGAGTTACAAGGTTATGCGGTAGAGGTAAGGTATCCAAATGAAACAATTTTCCTATCGAAAGAAAAAATCGAAAACGCAATGGCGATAGCTAAGAATATCAGGGTCTCCGTTATGTTGAAAATGAACATTACATTAGATTATAACGCGGTAATTGATTATTAGACTTGCAATTAAGGCCTAATATTTATTTCCTCATTTTCTTCCTCAACGATATATTTTGTCCCACAGCCGGTTCTGCGCCTGGAGCCATCCTATTCTTCCTGTAAAGTGCATTCAACCTGACGCCATACCATTGCGCAACATCCCACAAGGTTTCCCCTTTTTTCATCACATGGATATCGTTACCACGAGGGGCACTTCCCTTTTTGGTCTGTAAGTAAACAATCGCGTCTTTTGACAGCTTATCCCCTTTCTTTGCATCGTTGTACTTGAAGATTTCCCACTCTTTTAAGGAGAATTCCTGGGCAATCTGTTCGTAGGTATCACCCTCTTTCGCCGTAAAAGCTTTGGCACCGTTTCTGCGCTCTACGTTTCTGGCTTCATAAGGATTGATTGAAAAATTGTCAATGCCACCCTTGCCTTTGCCTTTGTTTCCACGATTATAGGCAACCTCCCGTTTTTCAGGTGTCGTATAACTCCTCTTGCTGTTGTAATACTCATCCAATTGATGGAGCTGAAACTCATCGATAATCTTAAGAAGCCTTTCAGGATATTTTGGATCTGTGGCATAACCTGCTTTTTTCAAACCATACGCCCATTTCTTGTAATCCTTTATATCATAATCAAATAGAAACGTATAACGTGTACTCCCTGTAAGAAATTTTGAATGGTCCCTGAATGATTCTATTGCCGTCTTGTACTTTCGGAAACATTCATTTTTGGCATCGTCATCCTGACGAATCGAAGGGCCGGTCCATGAACTGTTGCACTTAATGCCAAAATGGTTGTTGGCCTCAGAAGCTAATGGAGAATTACCATCACCCGATTCGAGGCAAGCCTGGGCCATTGTGATACTTGCCGGAATATGAAATTCGTTCATCTCCTGAATTGCCAGCTTCGCAAACTGGTCAATATACTGTTGCCGTGTGATTCGCTGCCCGTTGGCGCTACCAGCTATAAAGCTCAAACACCAGGTCAAAACGATTATACTATAATATTTTAAGTTATTTTTCAGCAGCATACCAGATCATTTAATTACATCACAAAAGGACATTTTTCCGGCCTTCCTATTTTTCGTCAAAATTATAAAAAACGATAGGATTGACGTTTGAAATTATCTCCGGCAAATATATTGTATATTTGGGGATTGTTAAACAGCGGATTATGGAAGAGATAACCCTTCAAATTAAATACACAGAATATCAAGGTTTGGCCCAACTACCTGAGAATGATGGTAAATTAGTGAGTATTGCCCGCGAAGCAACCAAAAAAGGTTACGCTCCTTATTCAGGGTTTCTTGTCGGGGCGGCCGTTTTGCTCGGAAATGGTGAAATCATCACAGGCAATAACCAGGAAAACGCGGCTTATCCATCAGGTTTATGTGCCGAAAGGACTGCTTTATTTTATGCTTCGGCGCAATTTCCAAAAGTTCCGGTTCTTGCAATGGCCATCAGTACCCTGAACATTGGGAATACCCCTTCTGAAATTGCGAAACCCTGTGGCGCATGTCGACAAGTAATAGCTGAGTATGAGGATATTGCAGGAAGCCCTATCCGCATTATTCTCGATAGTTCAAATAAAATTCTGGTACTCAATGGAATCGATAATCTGCTTCCACTTCGGTTCAAAAAGGATGATCTGAAATAAAATTTGAAGACGGGAAATGGGAGAAACGGAGAAGAGGAGAATAGGAAATGGAGACGGGAAAAGGGAATAGGGAGACCAGCATGTGCATACCTAAATACAAATATGATGAAAACCCAAATATTCTTTAACAAAATAATATCATGGTGCGTTGCACCTTTGCCAAACCCTCTTTTAATGGATTTCTACAAAATCAAAGGCGCAGCGCACCGAATTCCTTAATTCATTTTTTCATTCATTAATTCTTTCATTTTTCCCCTTCTCTCCCTCTCCAATTCTCTCCCTCACAAATTCTCCGTTATTCCACCTTAATCTCAGTCTGGTTCCCAATCCATCTACCCTGATCGGTGTAACCGCCAATTTCGAGAACAAAAGTTGATTTTACATTTCCGGTTTTGAAAGGGATTTTTGCCTCACCATTTTCATTGGTAAAAAGCACAGGGATCCATTGCAAAGTTGTTTTCAAATTATACTTCTCATAACCAATGGCTTTAGGTGCGAATTGTTTAAGCGTAACATCCTCAGGATTTGCTGTTTGGCCTTCGTTGCCGCTTGTCGGAGGAAGCCCTCTTTTTGTCTTGATAACGATAACTCCGACCGAATTTAATGCTGTATAGTTCGACATGTCAACCGGATTTAAAAGGATCTGAATATCTTCCACATCATTCGGATTAACAGTTGTCAGGGCAGAAGCATCCGTACCCAACTTGTTGCCATCGACCACAATTAACGCCCCATCCTGGGCATTAAATGAGTTGGATCCACGGAAAACAATTTTGGTTCCAACCATCTCAAAGTTCCTGATTGTCTTAACGATATCGAGCATATTGGTCGAACTGGTAAGGTATTTTTTCCAATATGGATCACGGTTTTTGCCATCCAGGCTTTTAACTTTCACAGGAGGTGTCGCCTTAAGAAAATCAGGGTTATTTTTGAAATATTCAGACTGGTAAAGCTGATCAAGTATTTTCCATTCATTGATGGAACTATAGTTAATACTGTTTGATACCTCTTCTTTAAAACTTTTATTCAATATGACATGGTAATTCCCCTTTCCAGATTCGTCTGTTGCCGTAGCGGATAGGTTCTTCCTGTCAATTGCAGGTGGCAAATCAATCATAAATTCACCACGCTGATTGCTTCTTGCATTAAATTGCTGCAAGGATGAATTTGACAAGTTGATCAAGGCACTAGGCACCGGTATATCCTTTGAATCAATTACCCGGCCTGATACCCTTGTTGATTGTGCATTAATGTTTAATGTCTTTGCCGGATCAATCGATAACACCTGATTCCAGTCGAATCCTTTTAAACGATTGGCGGCCAGGTAATAATCGAGGGCAATTTTGTTTACCTTTTCAAGCGGGTCCTTAAAAGGGAGCGGTTTTACAAGTCCGTAATTCAGGGCATTAATACATGCTGTCGAGGCTGGTAAGGTGGCGGCATCCGAAAGGCTCGCGGCAATTTCGGCTTTTACAGGTTTGCCTTCAGCATCGGTTATTTTAACTATGATCTGACCCTCCTCACCTTTATTGTAAACAGGCTTATTTGCCGATAAAACAACATTAAGGATCTGCCCCTTCCCTGCAAAAATAAGTCTATTGGCTAATAATGAGCCAGTTGAACTGAAGACCCCTACTGTGGCAATGTCGGTCCTGAAGTTTTCAAGTGGCACATTCAGGACACCGGATTGTTCAAGTTCAAAATCGCTGGCCCAGGTAATTTCACCATTGCTTATGGCGGCGATCATGAATTTTTCGCGCGTTACGCCCGGAGATCTTCCCAATAAAATGGAAATACTCTTTCCGTCGTTCTTCTTGATGGTCATGCTCATGCTTCCTGGAACGGGAGAGGGTAACTGAACTACCTGATTTAAACCTATCTCACTGGTAATTTTAAGCTTATGGGTCTTACCATCATTCAGGATAGTGAAAACACCAAGTCCCTGTTGTATCGTTGCAATCGTTGTTATGGATGTTCCCTGATCGTCAATAATTTCACCTTTCAGGCTAACCGGGTTACCCCGCTGGTCGGTAGCTTCATAAATCACCATTTGTGGGATTCCGGGAACCAGGTTGCCACCTTCCGGAAAAAAGTTAATGTTCACTTTCTCTGCTGACAAAGGAATTTTACTGACTAGGTTTAACTGGTCATTACCAGATGAGATCCCTAAAGAAACCAACATTTCACCACCTTTTTGCTTTGAAGGGGTCAGCAAAACAATTTCGCCTTTGCCGTTAGCATCCGTTTTTCCTTTCCCGGATAAAAGCTCACGATTGTCATTGATAATCTGATATTCAAATTTCTTACCTGCCACAGGTTTACCATCAAGGTCAATCAATCCAATCGTAGCAGACTCCTTTTGTTCGGGTGTAAAAAAGGGCTTCGAAAAGGTAATATGTGGAACAATGTCGAGATTCTCAGGCCTCCCAATGGTTACCTCCTTTTTAAAGATTGCCTGGACCCCAGCTTGTTCTGTTTCTGGTGTAAAGGCCAGCAGGAAATAATTGTCGCAAGGCAGGTCTGACGGAATTAGAACGTTGTAATCTTCAACTCCATTTTTAATCAGGAATTTTCCTTCCGATACGACGATCCCTTTATTGTCAGTTAGCAATACAGATAGTTCGAGGCTTTTTAATGATGGTAAATGGGTTATTGCGTCAGTGACATAACCTTTCATCCAAATCGTTTCCCCTTGTCGATAAAGAGTTTTATCAGTCTGTATCACAATACTTTGATCCATCTTTTGAGTACGGTATAAAAGTAGTTGAGTTTTTAACCTCGCAATAAAATCGTTCTCCTGGGCAATAAGGGAACCCACAGAAGAAACCATAAAGACCAAAAAAAACAAATGCTTTAAAATAGCTTTCATGACTGAAATATTAATTTTTAACAAAATCACATTAAATCTACCGATAAAAAACTGTCCTTTTCAGGGCCGATATTCATCTTTTAAACCCGAATGATCAGGTTGCTTTATCGAAGGCACTATTTCCCGAAGTGCTTTGCTTAAATCGTCATCGGGTTTGATCACATTGTAGTTACCCCAAAATTCAGGGTCGTACTGACCAATAATATCTGAAAAAATATCGTCAGCACGAAAAAGCCCATCAGGACCGAAGCGGGCTTTTTTGGGGAATGTATATTGTTGTGTAACAAGGATATCCGAAACGCTGCGATATTCAGCTTTAAAGTTGTCCTTATTTTGCTTTACCTTAAAAATCACGTCTGTACGTGCCGAAAAAAACTGCCATTTCCCATCTACCAACCTATAATTGACCCTATATTCAGCCCCTTCAGGCCGTGTTGTAAATCCATGCGGTTCTTTCTTGATAAAGGTATCACCATTCATTTTCAGGCTTTTCTTGTCCAAACCAAACTCCGCGTTCACCAGGGCATAAGTTTCTGTATCAATCAGAATTTTACCATAATAGCAGGGAAACTCAACATCCTCTTTTCTCGAAAATCGGATTACCCAGGTAAGATGGCCATTGTACATAATGGGTGGCTCAAACCTGTACCGGTAGAGGTGCTCAAATTGGGGATCAAGAAAAGTCTCAGGATTTCTCACGATATCCAATGTTGTAATGTACCAGGGGCCACCCTGAATTTTAAGGCTTAAATCCTTGAATGTCTTGTTAAAATTGCTTTTTCTCCCCTTCATAAAACGGACCCTGTCGGTACCTCCCGAATTGTAAGGGCTTTTCAACATTTCCATCACAGCTTCCCAAACTCCGATGTATTGATCGTCACGCTTGATCGTTTCACGATAAAAAGTAACCATCAGTTGTGTCGTTGGCTCATAGTTGCTGCCTATGTTATCCCTGAATTTCCTTAGAACGTCGGATACATCAATTGGTTTAACCTTAATCTCGCGCAAATGAATAATTACTGGTTCAAGTTTTATGGAAGGGTCATATCTGAGTTCATTTTGTGTCAGGCTGCGCGTCTCAAAACCTATGCAACGAACAGAAATTGGCTGGTCTTTTAGCCGTGCTGGAATGATAAAATCGTAACGCCCATCAACATTGGTCATGGTACCAATCGTTTCACCATCAATGGTTAAGGAAGCATAGGGTATTGGTGTACCATCTCCCGCTTCAACCACTCTGCCCGAAAACTTAACCGGTTTAATTTCGAGTAGTGTTATAATTACCTGATTATCTATAATATCAACAATGTATTTGTCGGGAGGGAGTATGCTTTTAAGAAGATCTCCCAATGTTACGTTGATTTGTTGTATGGAGGTGATGTGTTTGGGCAGGATATCGGGGTTGTAGGAGAAAAAAAGATCGTTGACGTCAACAACTTGTTCAAGGATTTGCTCTACCGTTGAGGAATCCATCTGGCAATTGATCTTTCGTTCCAGCAATGACATGCTCTCCTGAGCTGACATCTTTGACCACATCAAAAGTATAACCGGAAGTACAAGGCAAAACCTTAGAAGTTGCATAAGCCAATGAATATTCACATGACTACGAAAATAGTATTTTTCTCAATAATTATCATAAGCAAACTAGTTAATGTTTCAACCGGGCAAAAATGATCTCGTCCCCATTTCTTGTTGATTTAAGTTGATGTGTGCGGGCAATCACTTTGATAATATAATCGAGTTGAAGATCTGCGAAATTCGCTGTATAGGGTATGGAACCGATTTCGGGAGATTCCATAACGATCCTGATATGGTATGTATTTTCAAGAACTGAGAACGCTTCAGCAAGGGGAGTTCTTTGAAAACTTAATTTTTTGGTTATCCAGGCTGAATAATTTGGGGAAATAATCGACATCTGCCCAAGTTCACCATCCTCCACTTTTACCCATCCCCGCTTACCGGCAGGAAGAATTGCTGAATTGGCTTGCAACTTTCCATTTACAAATGGGGAAAGCTTTACTTTTCCGGTTTCAACATTTACCACTACCAGTTTGGCATCAGGATAAGCTGAAACATTGAACGAAGTTCCAAGTACTTCAACTGATGCATGTTCCGTTTCTATAACGAATGGGTGAAGGGTATCCTTTGTCACATTAAAGAAAGCTTCTCCGGTAAGTTTTACTTTTCGGTTACCAGTCCCAAAACTTTCCGGATACTCAATTCTGGTACCTGCATTTAACTTTACTTGTGAACCATCAGGAAGCGAGACAATTGTTAAAGCTCCCGGGTGGATTTCAGTTTCTTTAACAATTTGATTTACTGAAATTACCAATTCTTTTTCAGGGTTTTGGACAGCTTTAAATGTAGCAAAGCCGATTCCGGCCACCAATACAAACATCGCCGCAATTCTGAAAATGGGCGATCTTAATATTCTGGATGTCAAATTCGGATCTGATTTTACGAGATTATTTTTCAGATTGGCCCAGGCTTTATCGGGATTCGCAGCCGAATGACTGTAAGCCGTTCCAACGGTTTCCCATGTTGCAATAAAATTTTCCATTTCTACCGCTTCCAAATTGGAGATATCCGAATTTTCAGGCTCTTTGTTTAGAAAAGCAGTCATTCGGATTTCGTTTTCGGGCGGTATAATTGTATTCGGTAGCATTCTATATTTATTTGTTTTCGTTTAAGACATCTATCATCTCATTTACCCTGACTTGTCCACATAAAAAACATCACCAGATTTTTGAATTCTTTAAGGGATTCCCGTAACTGCTTCATCGACAATGTCATTTGTGTCTCTACGGTTTTCACTGATATTTCGAGCCGGTCGGCAATTTCGCGGTATTTAAGCCCCTCCTCGCGGGCAAGCCTGAAAATCTCCTGTCGTTTTTCGGGTAGTGCTGCAATGGCTGACTCAATTTTCTGCTTTAACCCAAATTCAAGAAAGAATTCGCTGTATTCGCTTCGGTCGCTTTCGTTTTTGATCACCATGGCCTGATAACCGGATTTTATCTTTTCATGTTCTATATAATTAATAGACAGGTTTTTAACCGATCTGAAGAGATAATTCTGTAGTGACGAGGTGATCATGATCTCCTTCCGCTTTTGCCATAAGCGAAGGAAAACATCTTGTACAATGCTTTCAGAGCCCGGTAAATCCCCCAGAAATCGGAAGGCATAAGCCGTCATTGGACGGTAATACTCGCGGAAAACCGTTTCGTATGCGCCCTTGTCGTCCCTTCGTATGGCTTCAAAAATCTGTGTGTCGTTACCTGTCAACATCTGTATAATTTGGGATGTCCAAGATAATCTTTTGACAGTTGAAAACCAAACTACCCTTATAACTTTCTACCAAAACCGTGAAAAAATAGTTGAAACGCACAGTTTAAAAAATGCGTTTATAATTATCTTGTTGAAATACAGTCATCTGCATTTTTTAATAAAATAATTTCGCAGAAAAGAATTTTCGATTATCTTTGTGGCGCGTTATCAAAAGCGTGTCACCTGCCCGGGTGGCGGAATTGGTAGACGCGCTGGACTCAAAATCCAGTGATAGCAATATCGTGCGGGTTCGATTCCCGCCCCGGGTACTTTAAAGCCTCTTAACTAGTTGATAGTTAAGGGGCTTTTTGTTTTTGGGGAAAGAAACGGGAAAGAAATTGCCTCGCGATCATGATAAAATCCAGATTTTGCAATGGAATTGATTGTTAAAATTCACCGCAAACCATAAAAAAAGCCACTCCGAAGAATGGCTTTAACACTTAAATCACTAAAACAACAAAAATGGACAACCTAACTAATAACTTTATTCCGATCTGAATGATATGCAGCAAAAGGCATGTTATTACCAAACCTTTCAAAGATAAAATTCTTTTTGAACATACGCCGTTCAGGGGACAACGGTCTTGTGCTTGGTCTTTTTGCCACAATCGCTTGCGATATTGTTTCACCAACAAACGCCCATGAATTGCCATCGTTTCGGATGATCTTTAATTCTAACATGTCGTTTACAACATTACAAAACCGTTCAACAACATCGAGTATTTCATTTTGCTTTTCTGTTGTGGTATAGCATGAAGTCAGTTCAGAAAGTTCATTCTCAAACGCTTCATCCAGTTCAAAAACGCACTTATCCGGATCAAACAACAGCCTCAAAGGATACTCAAATTTGCATTTGCCAACGGTTTCAATACCCTCATTCATTGCCTTCCAATTGAGTACGATTGTATCATATTCCTTTGGAAGTGAAATAAGGTCCAGGCTTATCAGTTTCTCCACGCTAAGTCCAGGATATTCGATGTTGTTTCTCCTTATGAACTCATGTTTAAGAAACAATACCAGTTCTGTTTCGTTCTTTTTGAGCATCTCATAAAGAATATCCGGTTCTAATTCTGGATCCTGAAACAAACTTTGTGTCACCAACCAAAGAGTATTGGCTCGGGTCATCAAGTCTTCGTAAAGGCTTTTGATTTTCTCATGGTTTTCAACATCTTGCAAACCAATCATTTTAGGAACAAATTCAGACATAATTTAAAATTTTAAAAGGATTTATAAATATTAATTGTAACATATTATTGTTTTGCCCAATTGATCGATTGCATCCCTGGACCTAAAAACAAAATTCATGCTTTTGATAACACGGTCTATTTCTTTAAGTGTGTCATTAATAGGAATAGCCTCCGCCGTGAAAATAGTTGCCATTTTTTCAATATCGTAATTGTCCATTAATGATTTCATTAAGGCCGTGAATGATGCTGTGTTCAAACCATTCGACATAAAACCGATCAATTCATTCGTGAACCCATCTGAAGGGGCTTTGTCTGTGAAGATCATTACCTGGTCGTAAAATTGACGGAAAAGGCTTTCTAAATGTTCAGTATGATCTTTGAAAAGAAAATCAGAAAGTGTTATTTGTTCTATTTGCGTGTTCATGTCGTAAGAGCTTTATCTTTAAATGATCGACTTTCGACATTCAATTGAGATGTGGTCCAATCGCAATAATAGTCATGATAGTCATCGAAAATGGCAATTGTTGATACAACCATCGGGCATTTCCTCTTCAGGTCTGACTTCAGATATACGACATCGCCAACATCGAAGCGAAGGTATTTCTTAAATTTTTTGGCCCATTCAAGGCTATTTTCGTCAATTTCTTCTTCTTTTTCTTTAAATTCTGACATAATACATAATATTATATTTATGAATAAAATACTTTTAAACTTTATTATTTTGTCCTATTCTTGTTAATATACAGTATTTCAGCATAATAAACACTTTAAAAGGGGTCTAAACTTTTCAAAATGGCATATTTGAGGCCATACTCAGCCGAACTCGCCCTATCAGAACTAGCAGAAAAACACCCATTTTTACAGGATATATGATTGATTTTATTAACATGAATAATATTTAGTTAATTTATTATACTTATTTTTCTGCTTAAATATTCAATGACTTATACATATTTGTAATAGTCTTTAACGCATCAGCAACAGACCCTTCACCACCATAACCAGCAACCTTTGCCTTTATTCCTCCTTCTATGTTCGCGTTCAATCGTTCGTTGTTGGTGTTCAACCGGTCAATGGCAGAAACCAATTTGGGCAGAAAACTTTCTTCTTTAGGTTGTGATTGCTCTATGGTAGATGGGAACGAACTTGAAGAAACAAAACCACCTGAAGCGTAGGTTCTTCTATTCGTCTCTATTATTCCAACGGTTTCAGGTCTGAGAGACAATGTTGCTAATGATTGGTTTCTTCTTGCTGCTTCAATAGTCTGTACAAGAGAAAACAATTGTGGGTTCTTCATTCCTTCCTGTGGGATCACATATTCGCCACGATGAACAATACCTGCCATTTCGTATTTACCACCGTCGCCGGTATAACCACCTTCAGCATGGCCTTTGGATTTCTTTGAAGTAAAAGCTTTACTTACCAGGCCTTCGATCCCTGCGAAAGCTGCTTCAATCAACAGGATCTTACCTGCGGCAATAAACATCTGTACCGGGTTCAAGCTTGCAAGGCCCTGGATCGTTACGCCTGCAATTGCCAGTTCTGCCTGAATTTTGAGCTGCTCGAGGGCAAAGATGATCATGTTCTTTGCAAAGCTCTGGAAAGCATCTTCAGTACCTGATATCATTTCGAACAAACCATTCGAAATAAGACCAATGGTATTTTGGTACATCTCAGCATTGAATCTGAGTTTTGTCGTAAGCTCCTCGGATATCTCACCTGCCTTT
>JBAXWR010000188.1:0-14019 GCA_037128295.1 Mariniphaga sp. | reverse complement strand
AAAGGATTTATTGAGTATTTCATTTCACATAGATTAATGACCAGATCGCGCCGGTCGATCACCAGATCTATTTGTGCCCCATTGCCCTTTGTCTTACTAAGCCATGATGACACGTTTGTTTGGACCCCTGAAATCCCGAGTGCCTGCTTTATTTGTGGAAGATGGTATAAGCACACCTGCTCAAAGGCATAGCCACTCCATGCCCGGTATTTCGGACTATCCATAAAGGTCATCCAACTGTTTTGTCCTATTGGATTTACATCTTTTAGAAACTGCATATAAAAAAGCGAGTAGAAATCGACCAACTGATAAAGGCTGTTTCTCTCCTTTTTACCGAAAGGTGCATATTTCCGGATAAAACCACTCTCTTCGAGTTCAAGCAGTATCCGGGTTGTACTTCCCGCATTGGGTAAATTGGTCAATTCAAGTATCTCTTCACGGGTCAACCCTTTACCTTTAGTGGTTAAAGCACCTATTATAGCTTCATGCTTCTGGTAATTGTTGAATAAAGATCGGAACAGGTTTGAGAACTCGTTCCGAAGTACACCATTTTCAGTAAAGCAGATCTCATCAATGTTCTGAAAAGCACTTTTACCGGGATCCACTTCTTCCCAATAAAAAGGGATCCCACCAAGTACCATGTAAAGTTGGATGATTTGATACTTGTCGAGGACAGAATTCCTTGCTTGCAAGAACAATTCACACTCTCCCAAAGTAAATGGGACGATCTTTAACCGCTTGGTGATCCTATTGTGGAGACCACCTTTGTTGTTGATCAGTTTATTGATCATCCAGGAAGCAGCCGAACCGCACACAATCAGAACAATATCGCTTCTTGCAGAAGCCCAACTATTCCAAAAATGCTCTATTGCCTGAATAAACCCGGAACCCTGAGTGTCAAACCATGGCAATTCGTCAAAAAATAGGATGTGCCGCCCTTCTTTTAGATTTTCGAGAAAGGCAATCAATTGCTGAAAAGCAGTAAACCAGTCGGATGCCGGATCATTTTCAATAATAGGATAAACCTTTTTCAGTGCTACATGAAAATTGGTAAGCTGCTGTGTCACTGTGGCATTTCCAAGTGCAGCAACCTGAAAAGTGAACTCCTGGTCAAAAGCAGACCTGATCAGAAAAGTTTTTCCTACCCTTCTTCTTCCATATACTGCAACAAATTCGGACCGATTTGTGTCTGACAGCGATTTTAGATATTTAAATTCCTTCTTGCGACCGATAAGTGGGCTCATTCAATTGTCAATTTGGCTGTAAATATAGAAAATAAACGAGTTAAAGCCAAATGAATATTATTATTTGGCTTTAACGCAATATATTTATCCAGTTAAAGCCATTTTCAATTCTTCAATGATTCATTGGTTTTTCCATCGATGAGTTCCTGCCTATGCTTTCGATACTCGACAATTGGTTTATCTCCCATAATAAGATGCTCATTCATCTTTCCACTACTCTTTTTTGGTAATTGTTCCTCAACAACCCTTTTGTCCTGCCGGAGGATAATCAGGCTTGATACTTTTCCAATAAAGTTCATCAGATCCTTTAAGATTGGAAATCTGATTATAGTTTGATAATACCTGATATAAATCAATGTATTCTCTTCATCTACAGGCACAAATGCTGCAAATATCCTTAACTTGTCTGAGATATAATTCTGCCAGATGTTTGGGTAATGAAAGTATAAGTGGAAAAGGTTTTTGTAATCTACAATCTCTTCGGGTTTCAATGGAACAGTCTTTCCATCATCAATTTCGTTTTTGACATAGAAGGTGATCAGTTCCCTATCCCTGACAACAACGGGTCCGTTCACCAATGTCTTGTTGCCCCGACCTATTGTTGTTTTGTGTACAAATGGCAAATGGACCACATCAAGCTGGTTTTCTATTGCCCTGGAATAGTGGACTTTCCAATGATCCTTTAAGCCAGAATAGGAAAAATCCTTTAACTCCCTGAAGAAAAATGGCTCTTCCGCCATTTTATCATCATCTCCCCACCAAATCCATATAAATCCAAACGCTTCATATGTTTTAAATGCCTTGACCTTCATCGTCTCGGGTACCGGTTTCATTTTTCCGTTGGCGGGGATTAACTGAACTTTACCCGATCGGTCAAATCGAAACCCATGGAAAGGGCATTCGATGTCTCCATCTACAATTTTGCCACAACCCAGGGAAGCCCCGCGATGGCAACATTGATCTGCAATACAACAAACAGCCCCTTTTTCATCCCGCCAAATCGCAAGAGTTTCGTTCAAACGCCTGACCCTGATCGGTTTATTTTTCTTTAACTCTTTTGATTCGAGAATCAAATACCATTGGTTCCAAATCATAACGACAGTGTTTTGTAACTCATTAAATATTAATTAATTACAATTGTTTAACTTTCAGGTTCCTGAAATGGATAATGCTGCCATGATCCTGCAAAAGGAGGTAACCCTTTGGAATGATCCCATATTCTGGAATATCCTTGAATTTACTATGTGCGATTTTTTCCTTAAAATCTTCTGTTGTACGGTCACACTCCAAAATCTTTGAACCGTTCAACCAATGTTCTATTTTGCCATCTTTACAAACGATCCGGCTTTCGTTCCACAATCCAAGCGGACTAGGCCGTTTATCTGGTGATGCGGTGTAGAGTTCATATAAGGCACCTAAAGTATGGTAGTCGTTGGGTTTCATTTGACCATCGATCATCCACGGATGGTTTTTATCATCGAGCAATTGGTATTCGAGGCCATAACCATAAGATTTGTTCGTACCCATTCCCTCCATCACCATGTATTTTACACCACTGTTGCCGCCTTTGGTTTCCATGAGCCATTCCCATTTGAGGATGAAATTTTCGTATTGTTTTTTTGTGATGATATCGCCACCATTACCGGATTCGGCGCAGGCAATCAGGTCGCCATTTTCAACTTTCCATCCGGTTGAGGGAAATACCTGCTGGTTGATTCCACGCCATAGGTTGGTTGACTTCCCATCAAAAAGCAACTCCCATCCCTCTTTTTTCTCAGCTTTAGTCAGAATATTCGTTGGAATAGCATATCTTTCCTTGAAATTTTTCCAGGTTTCGCTGCTTAACGGAAGGTAATTATCGGGGGCGCCTTTCAGGGCATAACACTGTAAACCAATAGGGCCTTTGTATCCTTTATCAACCAGAAGTTCGACAAGCCGATAAACATCAAAAGTCCCTTTACCCAAAGGTTGGATCAGACGATCCCAATCCATATTTTTGGTATCTCCAACATCGGCACCCGAAATAGAGACTGCCATTAATTTAGGAAGAGTAAGATTAATTACTTTTTCAAGGTTTTCTGCGGAATCGGTTTTTAGGAAGTGGCACAAATTGAACACCGACCCCACATTCTCACGGTTAGTCTTTTGAGCCAAACGGAAGGAATCCTCTGCCTTTTCTGCCAAAAAGGCAACATGGTGATAAATAGCGATTTTCACACCATATGGTTTGCAAAAATCGGCCAACTCCTGTAAAATCGCCACAACTTTAGCATCAGCAGTTTCGTCCGATGGTTTGTAAACTGTGGAATGGATATGCACCCAAAGGATAAGACCAGTTCCTTTCAATTGTGGAATAACGGTTTTCCAATCAGGAAGGTAAGGTTCAGGTTTTTCGATGTCGATTTGCAAATAATCGGCATACATATTCAAACCCTCCTTTTTAAGGGCTTCTTTCAATTCAAGGATACCTTTCGTTTCACGGTGTTCAATTCCCTGAAAACCATATTTTTTTAAAAATCTTGCCTGATCATCATATGGGATAAAATCGAGCCCTTGCTTGTTAAAGCCATTGTTAAAAACAAAAAAGGGGTTCTTGATGCTCCTGCTTTTTTGCCCTGAAACGTTGCAGGCACAAATCGAGAAAAAGAACAAAATAGAGATTAATCGGATGTGTTTCATTTGTTTATAAATTGTAGATTGATCTTTAAATTTTATTGAACTGCTTGGTCTTTTCGGTCGGGTTATTCTTGAAAACATTATAAAGTAGGGCAGAGGGGAATAATGCAATTTATTAATAAACAATGTATTATAAGAATGCATCCAATGCCTTGGTTGGCCTTCCATTATCTCCCCAGCAACTCAATGCATAATGGCTCCAGCTCCTTGCCCCCTCGGGTTCCCAATAAAAAACACCTTTGCCTTTACCGCCAGGTACTTCCTTAACTTTCTTTTGTACTGCTACAAGCATATCGAAAGTGTTTTGAACCTTAATGTCCTCTCCACCAACTTCAACAACCATAACGTCCTTCCCATATTTTGCCGAAATGGTGTTCATGTTTGTTGCCAGGTCATCTATTGATAAGGTATAATCGGGACTGCCATTCAGCCAGAAAGGATAATACGATAAGCCGATCATGTCGTATTTTGCCTGATTAGCGGTTGCGTTGTCGAACCACCATTTGAACCTTTCGATGTTATTCCCCTGATCGACATGTAGAATGACAACAGAATTGGGGCTAACTGTTTTTATGGCATCGTAACCACTGTTGATCAGTTGTACCAACTGAGGCCAGTTTGAAGTACTCCCTTCGGGATAGACCATGCCACCTGGGATTTCGTTCCCAACCTGGACCCACTCAGGAGAAACACCTGCAGTTTTTAGGGCTGTCATTACATCAAAGGTGTAATTGTACAGATCTTTTACCAAAGTTGGGAAATCGTGACCCTCCCATGAAAATGGTTTGCGTTGTTTAGAAGGATCTGCCCAGCTATCGCTGTAATGAAAGTCGATCATCACTTTCATTCCCCATTTTTGTGCCCTTAATGCCATGACAACAGTCTCTTCCTTACTGCAATGGCCACTTGCCTTGTCCTGGGAGGGGTTGACAAACGTCCTTAAGCGGATTGAATTGATCCCATGGTCTTTCAAGATCTTAAAGCAATCTTCCTCCTGACCATTGTCGTTATAAAATTTATAGCCTGTCGCTTCCATCTGCGGTAGCCAGCTGATGTCAGCGCCCTTGGCAAGGACCTCTCCACTTGTTTGTAGCAACGAACCTTTGCTGTTACAGGCAAACACAATGACTGATAACAGTGCAACGTGAAATCGTAATCGGAATGTTTTCATTTGGATAAGTTTTATACTTAATTCATGCAAGTAACCAAATATTACTGTAATAAAAAAATCCCTGCCTTTGAAACTCTTCAGTTAAAAAGCAGGGATTTTAAGTGTTGAAAATCAGCTAAGTAATTGTTGTTCTATTTCACAAACTTGGATTTCAATAAGTAATCAATACACCCTTTGACACCTTCAAACTGAGACATGCCTTCTTTGGTTTTTTCGATTTCGACGTAATACTCGTTCAAACCATTGGCATAAGCTTTATTGAAGATATTTTCAAAATTCATCATCCCTGATTCGCCAAGCACCAACCTATCCTTGATGTGAAGGACCGGGAACCTTTTCGGATATTTTTCAAAATACTCCAATGGGTCTTGTTCGCCCATAACGGTCCAATAGACATCCATTTCAAAAAACACCAGATCAGGATTGGTGCCATTAAGCATCATATCGTAAACAATTTTGCCTTTCGGACGGAAAAAATCGCCTGGTTTTGGCCCAGTGGCTTTTTCTTCATCGCTCAAAATCCTTTGTTTAAACTCATTGTTGTGGTTATGGTAGCCCCATTTAATACCGGCAGCCTTCGATATCTCTCCGGCAGTATTGAATACTTCACAAACCATTTTGACATCGTCGAGCGTATCCATTTGTGGCATACCAGGTTGAACCAATGTTATGACCCCAAATTTAAGGTGGTCTTCCACTGCTTTCTTCCAGAAATCGGCGATATCGGCAGCATTTTCCTTAGTATATTTCCGTACAGTTGGATTAACATGGGAACTTGTGATTTTCAAACCGGCATCGTCACAAATCTTACGGTAATCACCAACTTCATATTTGCCCATTTTACGATTTCCGTAACCGGCAAGCTCAATGGTGCTATAACCCATCTGGGCAATTTTTTTCATTCCGCCAGGAACATCATCTGTCAATTCTTTTCCCAGGGAATAAATTTGCAACCCAATCTTCTTTTTCGCGGCAGAAGCCGGATTGCTTGTATTTAAAGCAACAACTGTGGATGCGCTTCCGGCTGCAATACCACCAATAGTCAGCAAGGATAATTTTTTCAGAAAATCACGTTTTGTTTCCATTTGCATTATTATTTAAACAATTTATGTGGCGAAGTTAAAGAATTTAATTACCTTTAACGGTCAGTAATTGCGAAAATATAGTTAAACCTATTATAAAACACTTTTGTTAAACCTTTTAAAAGAAAGTCAGTCGTTGAGGTTTGATGTCAACGCAGTTGTTAATTGATAAAAACCATACAAATAGACCAATTTTGATTTAACTTTGCTAAAAACTAGACTATGTACAACATTTTAGTTATTGACGATGAAAATGCTTCTTTGATCGTTCTGGTTAATCTGCTTAAGAATTTAACGACTTATAAAATCAAAGTTTTAGGGACTGCCAAAACCCTTGACGACGGAATTGAAATGATAAAACTGCAGAAGCCAGACATTGTTTTTCTTGATGTAGAAATGCCTGGTAAAAAAGGTTTCGCAATCTACGATTATTTCAGAAAACCTGATTTCAAAATCATTTTTGTGACATCTAATGAGGGATATGCGATGGATGCGTTCAAAAAATCGGCTTCCGATTTCCTCATTAAACCAGTCAATATGGTTGACTTGAAAGAATCTTTGCAAAAGGTGATCCACCAGATTGAATGGGAGCATCAGCAGGCAGAATTGATCGATAGGATCAACTACCTGAGTTCATCTGGAATGGTTGGTAAAAACATCTTAATTGATGTGGACGGTGGATTTGTAATGGAAAACACAAGCAATATCGAGTATTGCGTTGCAGCCCAATCATATGCGGTTATTGTAACAATTGGCAATAAGGAAATTACAGTTTCAAAGTCTTTAAAAGAGATACAAGAAATACTTCCCGAAAACCAGTTTTACAGGACACATAAATCTTATCTGGTAAATATCAATTATATCAGAAAATTCATCAAGTCCAACGAAAGCTATGTACTACTAAAAAGCGGTACAAAAATTCCGGTTTCGGTAAGGGTAAGTTCGGTCATTTCAAAAGAATTAAAACAAAAACTTTCAACTTAAATTTGTGAGAAAAACTTTCAATGTCAATAGCGATACAAATAATTGTAATTCAATTATATATAGATGTATTTATTCGGATTTATCATTTTTATAAGTACGATAAATTTTGTATCACAACGATAATAAACTTAGGAATTGTTATCTAATTGTATGATATTACTTTTACGATAGAAAGGTTCATCAATCAATCAATAAATATCAGCGTTTAATAAAATAATAAAAACTACCAAAATGAAAAATCAATTACTTTTTGCCTTAATCCTGTTGACTGTAAGTTTTTTCTCTTGCGTGAAAAAAACAGCAGTTGACAACCCAGTTACGCCTGATCCTGTGACCAAAACTATGAAAGACCTGACGATCCCTGCATCTTTCAATTTTCAGACAGCGAAAGAAGTTGCTTTAGGAATCGTCGTTAAAAATCCGTCATCAGTTTTATCGGGTGTTCCGGTTTCGGTTTATCTCGATTATCCGGGGTCATCGGAAGCTCGTAATGTAAATGCAAGATTATATGGGACTTTCACAAGCAAAATAGATGGACGGATTGATGTCACAATAAAACTGCCGATTGCTCAGGACAGTATCTATCTGACAACTAATTATATTGGACTTGAAACAGAATCAGGATTTTCAATTACCGGGACTACTGCTGCCTATACCTATGGTGCAGGTAATACGATTAAGTCTGCCAGATTGGCCAGCCCCCTATCTTCCTTAAAAGCTGCACCTAACTATACGTTTATGGGTAATTTCAATAATCAGGGCGTGCCTAGTTACCTTGTCCCTGCCAACGATGGACTTAGCCAAAGTTTTCTTGATGACCTGAATGCTTCATTACCAGAAAGAGTTCATTTACCAGTTTCCCACCCCTCCTATTTATCCTCCGGGAATGTAGGGGATGTCATTTTAACGAAAAAAGCAGATGTCTGGATCACTTTTGTTAGCGAGGGAGCAGGATTTAGAAATGCCATAGGATACTTTACCTTCAATCCAAATACCCCGCCACAAAAAGTAAGCGATATTACAAATTTTAATATTATTTTCCCCAATGCCTCATTGAGTGGATCTGGAGGGGCATTGAATTCAGGGAACAAAGTAAAGCTTGGGACGTTTGATGCAGGGACAGCTCTGGGATGGTTTATTGTCGCCGACGGATGGAACGGCACAACAGTAAGTGGAACAACACTTTATTTTTCTCACCCAATACTTAATCCTGAAGCCGATGCAACGAAACGCCAGCATACCGTTCTTTTAAATGATATTAAGCGGTCTTTATATGTTCTTGGGTTTGAAGATTTGAACAGAGTTACCGGTAGTTCAGATGAAGATTTCAACGATGCGATCTTCTATATCACCTCCAATCCTGTTGATGCGATTAAAGGGGAAAATGTACCGGTTGTCGATACTCCGCAGGATGACGACAAAGATGGGGTATCCAATACCTTTGATGAATATCCCAATGATGCTACAAAGGCTTTCAACAATTATTATCCTGGCAAAGACCAATACAACAGTTTGTTGGCAGAAGACCTGTGGCCATCGTATGGTGATTTTGACTTCAATGACATGGTGATCGACATGAATTACAAACAGGTTGCCAATGCTCAATCGAACATTTCCGAAATGTTTATAAAGCTTAAGGTCAGAGCAATAGGCGCAACTTACCAAAATGGCTTTGGTATCCAGCTTCCGGTTGCCCCTTCAGCAGTTTCGACTGTTACACTTACCGATCAGGCCGGGAGTGTCAAGAATATCGGAGTTGAAGCTGGTCAGGACAAAGCTGTTGTCATTGCATTCGATGATGCCTATAAACTTTTGCCATCAGTTGGTGGATCAGGTGTGAATGTGATCAAAGGAAATGGCTGGTCGGAACCAAAAGACATTGAACTGCATATTGTTTTTGCAACTCCCCAGACTGTTGCCAACCTGGGTTCTGCACCATTCAATCCATTTATAACCATCAATGGTGACCGGACAAAAGAAGTACATTTACCAATGGCAAAACCAACCGCCAAAGCCAATGTAGCTTTGCTTGGAACCGGCAGTGATGCATCGAATCCGGCAACAGGCAAATATTACAAATCATCGAACAACCTGATCTGGATGATGGAAGTTCCTTCAAATTTCCAATATGCAATAGAGAAAAACGACATTACAAAAGTTTACTTGAAGTTTAGCTCATGGGCCGAATCTGGCGGTTCGTTATATCCCGATTGGTACCTCGATAAAGCCGGTTACCGCGAAAGCAGCCTTATTTATACAAAATAGGGTTTAAAGAGAATATTTATAAAGCCATCAATAGAAGTTGATGGCTTTTTTGTTTTGGGTATTTAGGCGACTCTTTCCTGAGTACAGATAATGCCTTTATTTTTCTGGATACAAGCTTTGTAATGGGGTTCACCTGCGGCGATTAAATTTATGTGTTTCTATATTTATGAAACTATCCATAAGGAACGGGATAAGTTGTGATATATTGTTATACAATTAGTTACACAGTGTACTACAGAGGATACACAACTTGTCCCAATCCGTCGGAAGAGGGCCACAGCGTTTTTGGACTGCCTCATTTATTGATGGTTCTTTTGGATCACCCTTCAAAAGTTCCTCTTGATTACGATCCATTAAGAAATTTCGGGCAAAAAAATAAAAAAAAGAGATCATTGGAGCCTTTTGCTTCCATGGATATTTTTTTTTATTTATTTTCCATCTTTGAAGAACACCTTCTTCGTTTCATTGTTGACCTTGCAGAGATAGATTCCTGGAACCATCTTTTGTCCCGAATCGTTTGTTCCGTCCCATTTTAACAGCAGTTTTCCGTCGTTTTCAGCATTGTACAGGTTTTTGATGCGCTGTCCAAGCAGGTTGTAAATGGCAATATCGACATCAGCTTTTTCGGTGTTACAAACCTCGATCGTGATTTCACTTGTAAATGGGTTTGGATAGACGGTGAAAAGATCGTTGCCATTAATGACCTGAATAACAGGTAGATCTCTTGCTGATACCTTTACGAAAACCGAACCGTTCTTTTCAAACGACTGTGATCCTGAAAGGGTTTCCGCCTCAAGTTTGTAAAATTGGTTTCCACGGTAGAGTTGTAACCCGATGGTATTGCCAGCGGAGAAGCCGTTCACCAAAGTACCAGTACCCTCGTTTGTGGAGGCTGGTATGCTGATGCTACCCGACTTCAATTGTTCAATCCCAAATGTAGCTGAACCAACACAATATTTGCCATCGAAAATACCGATCTCGTCACCTTCTTGTAAACCTGATGTTTGCAAGTCCACAAGGCTGATGTTCATATGGTCGGTGCCGTTACCTTCATATACTTTGATAAAATGGGTGGAAGCCAGGACTTCAGGAACATACGCCGCCGCCTTTGTTGCAATAGCAGGAATGATCAATGTGGTATCGGATGCCACTTTTACTTTGTAGCCCTTGCCGGGGATAAAATTGCCGATGTTATTTGTCCAGCCGCCAAAGATTCCGAAGTTCTCGATGGTCTTTCCAGATTCATCCATCACCTTGATCAGCTTCCCTGAATCTATCAGCTTTTGAACCAATGCTATGCCATCCTGTAATGTCGTGCAGGGATAGGAAATGATGTTCCAACCTTTAATAAGTGGAATGTCCAAAGGCAATGGAACAAGTGTCCCTGGTAGCGTTAGCATGGCAGCAGTCCCCATATTCACTTTGTAACCTTCGGTAACTGTCAGGTTTCCAATGCTATTTTTCCATCCGCCAAAGATCCCGAAGTTTTCAACCGTCTTTCCGGCTTCGTCCATTACCTTTTTAAGGTTCCCCGAATCGATCAAAGACTGGAAGATAAACATCATGTCAACATTAGCCGGAACCACATTGGCCGAAAAGATGTTCCATCCGGCAACCATAGGGATTTCATGAAGCAAATTCACATTTTTAACATTGACAATTACTGTATCAGCGGAAGAATCAACATCACCATTGTTTACAATAAGACTGAAAACATAGGCTGTATCCTTCATTACTTCTGGTGATGTAAACATAGGTTTAGGGTCAGTGTTTGAATTTAAGGTGATCCCTTTTGGTGAGGTCCATTTGTAAGTTAACTTATTACCAAAGGGGTCGGAAGAGGCTGACCCATCCAAAGTTGTCACAATCCCCTCATTCACTGTTTGATCCAATCCGGCATTTGCAATCGGTGAAGTATTGCCTTGTTGGGTCATGGTAATTGTTAACGGGTCAACGTCCTGTGCCGAAACCGTAACAATGGCAATACGTGGCTCAAGTGAGCTATTTCCAGGAGCGGTAAACGAAAAAGCCTTGTTGCCTGTTCCTTCCGATAGATCCAATTTTAGCCAAGGTTGGTCCGACCGGGCCGACCATGCGAGGGTGGTTGTAAGGTTTGTCGTAGCTGTCCCACCTGTGCCAGGTATGCTCGCGGTTGCCGCTGAAAGCCGGAATTCGGCCATCTCAACTATATTGACAAAGTCCTTCCATTTGTCGGCAGCGACGTAGAAGGATTTGGATCCGAAGGGGACAACCAATTTGCAGGTTAACGTATTCACACCATCGAAAACACTGTTGGATGAAGTTAGGTCAACCGGTTCCTTGATTTTGACATTAATGGAATTTAAAATTCCGCAATATTGAAAGACCCCACTTTCGATGGTTTTAACAGTGGAGGGTAATAGTATTGAATTTAACTTGGAACAGTTCTGGAAAGCGTTCATGCCAATTGAAACCAATCCTTCCGGCAACTTCAAATTGGTTAAACTTCCACATGAAAAAAAAGCATATTTATTGATTGATGTCAACACCTCAGGAAAACTGAATGAGTCAATTTTATTGCAGTTATAAAATGCTGCAACTCCAATAGTGGTGACCGAATAAGGAATGTAATAACTTCCTTTTATTGAGGTCGGACATTGCAAAAGTGCTTTAAAATTTTTGTCGAACAATACACCCTCGATACTTGAATAATTTAAATTGTTTGGATCAACATTGATGTGGCCAGGATCGCCTAAAAATGCAGGGGACTCAATTGAAATGACAGAGGATGGGATATTAAAGGAATCTATCCCAGTACAATCTGTAAAGGCTTGATATCCAATTGTCATGACCGATGATGGAATTGTGAGTGTTCCTGTTAAACCGGTACAGCCCGCAAAAGCTTGTTCCCCAATTGATAAGTAGCCAAAAGGAATATCAATCAAAGTCAATCCACTACAATTACAAAAAGAAAACCTCCCAATTGAAGTCGCTGATAGTGGTAAAATGATCATCTTCAAGCTTTTCTTTCCTAACAGATTGCTATTGTAAAAAGCACTTTCAGGTATCGTATTGGCCTGATAGGCGTTATTCACTAGTAAAGTCCCATCAACACCTGTATAAGCTGTAATCGTGACCCCACTCAGATCAATTTCAGCCAGCAATGGCATATTGTCCCGCATGGTCTTAAAATCACGGGCATCTACTGTCCCTGTGATCGTAAGTTTGGTGGTGGTATTTAAATCATCGGCTGTCAGGGCACCATAAAGGCCACCAGCATTAATGTTCACAACATTAACTCCTTGTATCTTTGCGAGTTGGGTGACGATCACCTTTTGTGAAGTTAAACCGGAAGAGGAAGCCGTAACTGTTGCTGTTCGGGTTGTCCCAAACAAGTTGGCTGCCGCCGTAAAGGTAAGTGTCTGGTCACCAGTACCCAACGCAGGAGTTGCAACAAGCCACGATTGGTCTGAACCAACTGTCCATGAAGTATTTGACATTATGTTGACAGTAGCCTTGCTGTCCATATTTGCTGCTACTGTTGCAGTACTGGCGGATATCGATAAATAGGGCATTTCGATAATGTTCGTAAAATCCTTCCATTTACTGGCCGCCTGATAGGCCGGTTTTGATCCTCCCGGTACATAAAGTAGGCAAGTAGCCTTATTGACATAGTCGAATACGTTTGAAACAGAACTTAAATCAACCGGGACAGGACGGTAAACCCAAATCGAGGACAAATTTGGGCATTGCATAAATGCTGCCTGACCGATCGCTGTCAATGAATTTGGTATTTTAATGCTACTCAGTGTCGTGCAATAGGCAAAAGCACCCAACCCAATGGCTGTTGTACTTTCGGGAATATAGAAAGTTCCGGTCAATCCTGAACAATATTTGAAACATCCGTATGGAATCGTGACCAAAGAGGATGGTAAAGTCACAGCGGTTAATCCAATACACGATTGAAAAGCAGTCTCGCCAATGGTTGTCACGGAATTAGGGATTGTGAATGTCCCAAGCAAGCCCACACAACCGGCAAATGTTGAATTTCCTATTGATTTGAGTGAGTTGGGAAGAACTATACTGGTCAGTTTTGAACAACTGCCAAATGCTGAATTTCCAATTGATGTGAGCGTTGAAGGAAAAGAAAGCTCGCCGGACCATCCTGAACACGATTCGAACGCGCTATTCCCGATTTGATTCAGTACCGGGGGAAACACGAAAGAGGTAATTCCATACATGAATGCGAAGGTACCATCTTTGATATTGCCGATTGCTGAGGGAACTGTCAGGGATCCGGTGAATTTTCCACACCCGTAAAAGGCATAGGATCCTAATGTAACAAGATTTGCCGGAAGGACCAAAGAACCGGTAAAGCCACCACAATTCCCGAAAGCTCCGTTGCCAATGGAGGTGACACTTGAAGGAATAGATAAATTGCCGGATAAACGGGAGCAAAAATAAAAGGCCGAATCCGTAATTGAAGTAATAGTTGGAGGTAGTGTCAATGTACCCGCCATTCGGCTGCACCCGCTAAAGGCATATTTTCCAATTGTCGTGACAGTTGCCGGAATACTAAGGCTTCCGGTCATTAAGGAACAGCCCGAAAAGGCTCCTT
>JBAXWR010000187.1:0-14053 GCA_037128295.1 Mariniphaga sp. | reverse complement strand
TGACCCCTACCCTGTCAAGGTAATGCTCTAAACCAACTGAGCTAACAACCCTTCATTTCATGGGCAAATATAAATAAATAAGACTTACCAACCAAACAATTGCACTTTAAAACAACAAATGCTTAACAGCAGATAATTTGTGTTGGATAAATGATTACGCTTCCGTAAGGAAAATATACCTAACAACTACTAAAACAAACAATAAGTACATCATCCAATGAACATTTTTAAATTTACCGGTTAAAACTTTCAGAACAGTGTAAAAAATAATTCCGACTGCAACCCCATTTGCAATACTGTAAGTGAACGGCATCATTATGAAGGTCATAAAAGCTGGAAAACCTTCGGTAAAATCATCAAAATCAATCTCTTTAATACTAGATACCATTAATAATCCTACAATGATCAATGCCGGAGCCGTGGCAGCATTCGGAATTAGTGTCGCAAGAGGAGCAAGTACAAGCGCCAACAAAAATAAAATACCAGTTGTAACGGCGGTTAAACCAGTACGGCCGCCTTCGCTTATGCCGGCAGCACTTTCGACATATGCAGTAACAGTACTAGTTCCCATAAAAGCACCAAACGATACTCCTAAAGCATCAACGAGCATAGCCTTACCGATTTTTGGGGATTTGCCGTCTTTGTCAATCAGCCCAGCCTTGTTGGCAGTTCCGACCAAAGTACCGAAAGTATCAAACAATTCGACAAACGTGAAAGTAAAAACAACAGTCCAGATCCCCATATTCAGTGCACCCTTTATATCAAGGGATCCGACTGCCAGATTTGAAAAATCTGGGAGTGCGATAGGATTAAAACCTGATGCGACCTGTGTTACTCCCATTGGTATTCCAATAATTGTAGTAATTATGATGCCAATAAGCAGGGAACCTTTGATTCTCAGAGCCATCAAAGCGGCTGTTAGCAATAGACCAATCAGACAAAGCAACATTGCAGGATTTTTCAAGCTACCGAATCCTATGTTCCACTCGAAAAACATTAATCCAGCTTTGCCACCTGTTTCCTGCATTTTGGCAAGTGTTGGTGGAATAACGCTTGTGGAAGCAACCATAATTTCAGAGAGTTTCAGACCAATTACAGTAATGAACAATCCAATCCCAACAGTGATAGCAACCTTCAAGGAAGAAGGAACGGCAACAACCAATATTTGTCGTACTTTAGTAACTGTAAGTAGAATAAAAATTATACCCGAAATAAAAACAGCCCCTAAGGCAACCTGCCAAGGCATTCCAACTCCCTGGAGAGCCACAGTTGCAAAGAATGCATTTAATCCCATACCAGGAGCCAAAGCAATTGGGAAATTGGCCACAAGACCCATAGAAATGGTAACAATTCCGGCGGCAACGGCTGTAGCAAAAAATACTGCACCTTTGTCCATACCAGTGGAAGAGAGGATATTCGGATTTAGAAACAGGATATACGCCATTGTCATAAAGGTCGTGATACCTGCAATAACCTCAGTTTTAATTGAAGTTTTGTTTGCTGATAATTTGAATAGTTTTTCGAACATATTTGGCGATATTAATTTTAGAACTTCCATTTTCCTGCCACTGTTGGATTAACCATCAATCCGTCGTGACCACCAAAGTTTGAACTCAGTTCGATTTCGCTACCTACAGAGAAATGTTCAGTACAATTAAACCAAAACTGAGGTTCGCTCAGAAATACGAAATTGGTATGTTTTGTTTTGCCAAATGGACCAACTTCATTGTCTTCTTTCCAGAAATCCGCAAAACCGGATAGTGTGACCTTGTTTTTTAAGAACTGTAGATTCCATACACCAGTAATTTGAAACGACATATCATTTTTACCCCGGATATTCTTGTACATTGCCTCTAAGGTAAAGACTTTGGAAAAATCTGCTGTATTCCAGGTATAATTTCCGCCGAACAACCATGCATCATTGATTTGATAGGCCTGATTATAAGTAGGATTAGCTTTAAATTGACCAAATCCGCCATTATACTCCACATGTAACTCAAACGGACTTTTCCAAAACTTTAAACCTCGGGAAATTTCCCAATAACCAAGACTAACACCTTGGGTTCCTCCACTACCGTAGTCCATATCAATAAAGAAGAAGGTGCTACCCCACTTATCAGGTTTAAACATTTCTACAGTAGATGTGAGATACTTACGATCTTTACCCATATCGTAGTGTAATTGCACATTCTGTGCTACGACTGCAAACGATGCAATCAAAAATACCAAAGAAATAAGATTTTTTTTCATGAGATTTAATTTGTTCACAAAAGTAGAAAATTCTCTCGGAAATCAAATAACAATGACATTACTGAATTGAACTTTTTGAATATGTATGTAAGGAAAAGACCAAGTTTTATTTTAATGGCCTATAAATACAAGCTGCAAGCAATTAAGTTTAAAATTATTTTACACTTTTGTAATAGATTAAATTTCAGTTCACTTTTTTTATTTACTTTTGCTTTCAATCTTCAAAGGTTGCGAAGGCATTAAATACCGCTTGAAGTAACGGTTTAACGATAAATAGTATTGTTTTATGAACCAAATAAATCATGGAGAAAATTTTAATTATTGACGATAACAAGCTGATTCGTAAGACATTAAAAGAGACATTGCTTAAGGTCGGATATACTATTTTTGAGGCTGAAGATGGTCTTGAAGGTTTGAAAATGGTGCGGTCTGAATATCCTGATCTTGTAATTACCGATTTTCAAATGCCAGGAATGAATGGTCTTGAAGTTCTTGCAGAAATAAGGAAATTAAATCTTTCCCTTCCTGTGATCTTGCTCACAGCGTTTGGAGATGTTGTACTTACGATCAAATCTATTCAACTAGGTGCTTTTGATTTTCTGGAAAAACCTATTGACCCCCTACTACTTAAATCGACCATTCAAAATGCGCTTAATTCGATTAAGATTAGTAATAGCCTTAATGAAGTATTGCATGAAGATGTTTCAAGTGAGAGTATGCTTGAAGACAATATTCTTGTCGGTAAAACACCATTGATGAAGGAGATCTTCAAAAACATTGGGCGAATTTCTCTTAACAAGGTTAATGTTTTAATTCAGGGTGAAACTGGAACTGGTAAAGAACTTATTGCCAGACTAGTTCATTATGCAGGAATTACAAGCAATCAACCTCTTGTTATCGTTAATTGCAGTGCCTTAACAGAAACCCTTCTTGAAAGTGAACTATTTGGCCATGTAAAAGGATCCTTTACAGGATCTATCCGTGATAAAAAGGGTAAGTTTGAACTTGCAGGAGAGGGGTCGATTTTTCTTGACGAAATTTCGGAAATATCCTTGAACACTCAGGTAAAATTATTAAGGGTTATTCAGGAGCTTGAATTTGAAAAAGTTGGTGGAGAGGAGGTTATTCCGATGAAAGCCCGGATAATCGCTGCCACGAACAGGAATCTTGAAGCTTTAATCAAAGAGGGAAAATTTAGGGAAGACCTTTATTATCGGTTAAAGGTTTTCACAATAGACCTTCCACCATTACGCGAAAGGAAAGAAGATATTCGTGATCTTATAATTCATTTTCTGCATAAACTTAATAAACGTTTCAATAAAAATGTTGTAAAAATCGGGGATGGTGTAATCGAGATGTTGCAGGCTCATGATTGGCTTGGAAATGTCCGCGAACTCGAAAACACAATTCTCCAAGCCATTGTAATGTCTAAAAGCGATGTTCTTGAAAAAGAGAATATCACCTTAAATACAAGACAACAGCAGGTAACTCAAGTTAAGCAGGAACAACTTCCTCGCTTCCGTTCATTAGCAGATTTGGAGAAATATCATATTAAGAGAATCCTGGACGAAGTAAAATGGAACAAGTTGGAGGCTTCTCATATTCTGGAAATAACTCGCCCAACACTAAATGCCAAGATTGAGAAATACAATCTAGTCAGGTGATAACACGGTGATAACCCTTCGTTTTCTTTTGAACATATAAAGAAGAGGATGTCTAAAAACAATGTTTTTGGACTACCTCTTTTTTAATCCTATTTTGTTACTCCTAACCCAGATACATAATTTAATGCTGACTTAGTATTTGAAAATCCGGTAATCAGCACCAAATAACGATCATCTTTAAACAGGATCATACATGGTTTTCCTGTCTGACTGGAGAGTTTTTCCTTATAATTAAGGGCATCTACCTCTTTTTCAAATTCTTCAACCCGCAGACAAATATTTGGTTTAATGGTTGTAATAAAATAAATACTTATTCCTATTCCTTCCAATTTGGCCGCAAATAGTGTAGCTTCCTTTATATTTGAAAAACCTGAAACAGCAATCTTGTAATACTCCCCTTCATAAATAATCCAGGTTAATAAACCTGTTAACTGCTCAATTTTCGCACGTGCCTGAACCGCATAATCCCGGGTTTTATAGGCACCAAACTGAATGAATGTACCATGCATATCTACAACGGTCATCTTTACTTTTGACAAATCAATAATATTTTTGCCGTTTTGTGCCAAAGAACTAATACTATCCCTCGATTTGATAGGAATATTTTCTGGAACAGATGGCTTAACCACATTCTTTTTCAGTACATCAATTAAAGGTAGTGACTTAGATTGTGCTACATAGGTGGTTGTGTCAGTCAACATTTTAAGTCTGAAATCAAGTCCATCAATAATATCACCATCAATAGAACCAGAAATAGTTACAGGCAGAAATTCGGGTGTAGACATTATCTTTAACTTTGCCAACTGGGCAGGGTCGATACGAACAGTATATTTTCCTGGTTTAAGCCCAAGATAACTATAATAACCATCCGACTCAGTTAGCATCCTGGTTACAAGGCTTAAATCACTTCTATAAATACAGACTAAAATCCGTCCTTGTCCGTTCGATCCATTGTAAACAGTTCCGGAAGCCTCACCCATTACAGATATTGGAACATCAATGATTTTAAACTGATTGGGATCAATCATAACCTTATAAGAGAGTTTATCCAACTGCCATGAGATATTGTCAAAACTGTTTTTATCAAACTCCAAAAGATAACTTGAGTAAGGTGTAAGATCCAAAATTTGGATCGTTGTATCACGATCCCTTCTCACGATAGTCCCTCCATTAATCTTAAATTGAAGCCCTTGCACTTTAACTTCTCCCAAATCGTACTTTTCATTACCATTTGCGTCAAGGAATGGGCGCAATATTATGTCACCTTTTCCCACACTTGTCCTATTGTTCGTTCCAATATATTTTGACTTTTGATCGTACAGCAAGCTTCCCCTTGCGGATTCAACCAGAGATGTCAAATCGTTTGAGTTTCGGATTGAAAAACCAGCCTGAGCAAATGTCAAATCATACCTAAACCCAAATTCAATATTCCGTGCACTATTCCTGAAATTCTGCTCATATGACATATTAAAAAACCCTTTTTTGAACAATGGCTTTTCTAGACTTCCTTTCACAGACATCAGTTGATTTGTGTTGTACTCGTATTGGGCCTGTGGCGTAAATGATGTACGCCAAGGCAATTTGAAAGATAATGAAAGGTTGCTGTAAAGATATGGCTTACTCACATCATTAAACAATCCATAGGTTGTCAGGTTGGTACTGACACCATAAACAGAACCCGACCAGAGCATTTCTGCATTGGTGTTTTTCAAATTTGGAAGAATAATCTGATTTACAGTTACCCTTGAATAAGCAGCAAAATTCTTTCCCTTTATAGGTAGAGATACTACCGCCTTCCGTTCTTCGAGATAATTGTAAACAATTGCTGTTTGACCCCTATGGTATTTGGTATAATTTAGTTCAATCTGCAAATTGGAGGGCAAACGATAATTTAATATCCCTTTTGTCCTCACCCCATAAGTGTATTCACCCGTTAAGAGCAAACTACTCATTAACCTAAGGGAAGAACTTATATATGGTAATGTGGTTCCGGTTTTAATAGTGGAAAGATATTCAACACCACCACCGAATGTCAGGCGACGACTGACCCCATAATTTATGGCAAGGCGAGAAAACTTGCTGATTAAAGTGTCTTCAACCACTCCGGCACTTAAAGTGTATTCAAGCTCCTTCGGTGGCAAAAAATTGAATGGAATACTTAAGTTTTCCTCTTTAACCCTTTCTTCACCCCATGGACCATAGAACCTTAATTTCACGGCTGAATTTCCGTAAACCAAGGGCACCTCGAATTTATAAAACCCCGATGCATCAGCTTTCATATAATCAACAAGAACATTATTTACATAAAGTTCAACTATCCAATTGGGTTCCGTAATATCGCTTAAGGTATAAGTGCCAAAAGATCGCCTATAGGTAGTCGGAGAATTGGTAAGCTGAATACCGATAACCGGATCATAAAGAGATGCTATTGATTGTGCACCAATTTTCCCGACAAGGACTTGCCGCAAAGCTGGCCGGTCATTATTGACCGAGCGCCAATAGTATTGTTGCTGTTTCTCGGTAAAAGGGCTATTGTTGCTAATGTTTAACGATACGTTCGTCTCGCCCCCCGCAATTACCGATCCCAAAGCAAGGTTGAACCTGGCATCAACCTTACCACCCAATTGTTGGGTTGAAATCATAGACCAGTCGGCCATGCCAAAATGAAACATGGGATATTTTCTCTCAATAGTAGTATCTGTCTTTATCTCGCCCTTAAGCCGGCTGATATTGGACCTCATCTGTTCCTGTCGTAATTCCCTTATAATAGGAAGTTCAATCTTGGTATTTAGTGCAACCGACAAACTCCTAAAGTTAAATACACAATTCAAACCAAAAACCTGTCCAAAAATAGGTGACCTTAGATAAAGATTCGTTTCCGTTTTTATCAGATCGTCCTTTTTAAGATCAAATATTTTGCCTTGGTAAGTGATCCTGTTATTCACTTTATCAATCAAATAAGTAGCTTGTTGATTGATAAAAAAACCCGTAACGGAATCCATTTGAGAGGAAAGTACATTTTTGATTTTCAGGAAAGAAAAAATTTCCATGATTGGCAAATAGACTGTTTCATCCCTGATCACTGCAGTTATATCAGCTCCACCAACTTGCTGAACATTAAAAAAGACGGAAATCTCATCATATATAGGTTCATCCTGAGCCATCCCCAATAAAGGATGCGAACAATATAAAACAATCAGGCACAATAACCGCAACAAAAAACCGGAAATGAAATTGTTTTTCCGGTTAATGGGGTAAATTAATGCAACAGATTGATCCATAAATAGTTATTCGAACTGTTATTGTTGGACAAAAGTAATCTGAAAAGACCCGATATAGGCCCCTGCCGGATTTGCCAAAAGAGAACCAATCGACAAAGTACCTCCTATGAAAACATCCGTGCTGGTACCAGTCGTGATAAACGGAGTACCCGTACTCGGTTCACCCAAATGAAGGGTCAAAAATCCCGAATTACTCCCACTCAATTGTACATCAGGTCCATTCACAATTGTGATCAGTGTACCTGGTTCCGCATCTACAATAAATAATGCCGGAGAAATAATCGCACTTATAAAAGGTAGGATAACATTACCTGTTGCAGTCCTGAACCCATTATAAGTAACGGATACTGTTCCAAACGCCCCACTCGGAATAATTGGTCCGAAACTAAGGTGCTGCGCCGTGCTTACCGTTACCGAAATGGGCCTTGGCGGTTTTTCCTGCGCAATTAATTGTAAACACAAGGCGCATAAACATGAAGTTAAAAAGGGCAACAAAATCATCCTTTTATACAAAATATATATAAACCTGTTACTCATAATCTTTTCGCATTAGAATTTTTTCTGATTCCGTCTTATTATCCGAAATTAAAGTAATAACGAAAACACCACTACTAAGGTTGGAATTCAATTCGACTGATTCCATTTCAAAGACTTTCTTTTGAAGCAGTACCTGTCCTTTCATATTGGTGACCAATAAATTACCACCAACATCAAGTGGAAGGTTAACTTTTACGTTGATGTGGTCTGAAGAACGTGACAAAGTAAACATTTTACGGCGAGTATCAGGTACTTTCGAAAGGTCCGATTTTGAGAAAACGAGGGCAAAGCGTTGATTGTATTCGCCGGTTTTCAGGTAAACCCTATACTCCGGATTAAGTTTTAAATCCTGTGTAACATCTATTTGAGAATCCAAAAGGTACAAGTTCATGCCCAAAGGAAGCTGGATTATATCTTTTGCCTTGAAAACAATCCATCCATCACTTAAAGTTCCAATACCCAAAGGAATTTTTGAAATGCTATCAACGGGGATTTGCATCCCATTAATTGACAATTTATTGGCGCCAGGATCGATTGTATAAAGATTTGGAATCAGAAGATCGGTATTGTTCATTTTTAAAGCATCAACGTCTTTTTCGAATGATTTTTTGGCATTACCATCAAAGTAAATAACGGCAATATCATCAATTGCATTTTTTGTTTCAAAACTTGCAGCAAACCTTAGAATAGGCCGGTTATCAATGACTGCCGCCTTAAATAATGGATTAAGATCATTAATCCGGACAGTATTTGTTGTACCAAGCGTTGCACTAACAGGATAAGTCCCGTCCGTAACATGGACAAAGAATCCTTGCAAGGCGGGAATGATATTATTGGCATTACCAGTCGAAACCCCATTCACATAGCTACTGTAAACCCCCGTGTATTGGTTCGTATTTCCTGCATTGAAAAAATAGATTGCATTATCGATATTCGATTTGGTCCACCCCAACTTATCCCAATCGGTCGGTGAAGGGTATGGATTTCCCACCAAGTTGAATCCTTTTGTATATTTCCTGTTATGGTTTAAAAGGCTTACCTGAAAACTTCCGTTGTTGACAATACCCGAAATTTCAAGGGTCTTTGATGGTAGCAGAGATCCAAAATTAGCAGCATATCCCACCAATGGAACCAAAGCATATGCTGGATTATTGTATTTGACCCATCCTGAAGTATAAACGGTAACACCAGATGAATCAATGCTATTGTTTTCATCGTATTTGTAAAATGAAGGGAAGGTAGCCGATAGATTTACCTCTGGTTCAAAAACATTTACAGTGGCAGACTGAAAAGGTGTACTGAAATATTTATACCCAAAAGCCGATGGAAGGTATCGCTGGATATTTACATTGCCTAAAACCTCACCGGTTCCGCTTCCATCAATCAATGCTGTTTGTGTAGCTGTTGAAATCAAGGTTAAATATCCACCCGCAGAAAGATTTCCATTTATTGCATCTACAATTCCTGAAATACTAAGTGGGCCCTGCAAGGTTGTTCCTGCACTATTGTCAATATTCAAATTCATAATCGTATTTCCGGCAAAACAATTAGAAGGAATCAACTGATTAACAGAACCTTTCATTTCAATGGTTCCTGCTGAAGACGTGAATATACCGCTATTGGAAATTGTACCGGCAATCTGAAGCTTATTTCCTGATACTGTTAATGATGACCCAGAGTTGATCACTATATTTTTAGATTTTCCAATGGCTCCATTACTCAATATTGGTTGATTTGTAACATTGGGTATGAGTACATTTGTTGTCAGATCGGGAATGACGTTACAAGACCAGTTTCCTGCAATATTCCAGTCTGTACTAACCGTTCCGGTCCAAACCTGGTCACTTACAATTGTTACGGAGGCATTTGTAGAATAAATACTACATCCACCTGAAGCCGCAACGGTATAAGTTACAGAATAAGTTCCGGCACTGCTTGTGTTCGGAATAATTGCACCTGTATTTACATCTAAGGTTAAACCAGTGGGTAATGAAGAATAGGTACCACCTGATGTTCCAGTTCTGGTAACCGACTGAGCAGTTAGCAAATTTTTACAGTAGGGAGAATTTAAATAAGAGATAGTTGCGGATGGTATAGCTGTAACTGTAATACCTGCAGATCCTGTAATCGCATTGGTACAGGAGGGTAAGGTCTGATAAACAGCACTTACCAAGTTATAAGTAAACACTCCTGCTGTAGAAGTAGGGGCGGCAATATTTGAAGTGCCATTTGCTCCAACATTTATTGTTGTTTGATTAGCCCCGTTTATATTATAGGTAATAGTGATTGGCAGGCTTTGCTGATTGGTAAAAACAACGTTCGGAGACGATGTATTTTGACAAACAGTGGTTGTTCCACTTATCGAAGCAGTTGGAGTCGGACGAACAGTTATTCCAGTCGATACTAAGGAAGATGGCCCACTGCACCCATTCGCGGTAACACTAATCGTAGCTGTTCCTGAAAAACCAGATGCCCAGGTTACCGTAGCCGTTGTTCCGGTACCCGAAATCGTATTTCCAGTTCCTGTAACAGACCAGTTGTAGCTTGTGGCATTGGTTGAAGATGTTGTGAAATCTGTTGTTCCACTGCCTTGACAAATCGTAGTATTGGAAGGTGTTGGCGTGGAAGGAGTACCTACAATGGGTGTGGTTGTTACAGTATGTGTGGCGACTTTCGGGCCGTTACATCCCGTTGCACTTGCAGTAATGGTAGATGTTCCAGTCCATCCAGCAACATAACTGACGACACCCGTTGAGCCAACTATGCTGTTACCTCCTGTAATTGAAGCAGCATCGAGAGTGTAAGTTATTCCAGTACTGTTTGAAGCAGTTGCCGTATAGGTAACTTGTCCAGCTCCCTGACATCTGGATGAAGTTGTACCAATGCTGAAAACTGGAGTTCCAACAGTTGGAGTAACAGTTACAGTTGCTGCTCCGGTAACAGGATTAGAACATGACGGAGCAGATTGGTAAATAACGCTCACTAAATTATATGCAAATGTTCCCGAAACAGAGGTCGGTGCAGCCAGAGTCGCGGATGTACTTGCACCTACGTTGATGGTTGATTGATTTGATCCGTTTATGTTGTAAGTAATTGTAATTGCTGAGGTCTGAGGATTCGCGAATGTAATATTAGGATTAGAAGCATTTTGACAAAGTGTAGTTGTTCCACTAATTGTTGCAACAGGATTTTGACGGACAGTAACTGGCAATGAGGCTGCCGTACTTGTACCACAACCATTGCTTGCTGCAACAGTGATATTCCCGCTTTGACCAGCAGCACCAGTAGTAACCGTTATACTATTCGTGCCTGAGCCAGAAGTTATACTCCAACCTGTTGGTACTGTCCAGATATATGACAATGCGTTGGCCACTGCCGAGACGCTATAGGTTTGCAGTGCTAATCCGGAGCACTGAGCCGCTATTCCTGATATCGCTCCAGGTGTGGTGGGTGTTGCAGTACTTACATTCACGGTGGCTGTTCCTGTTATTGAATTTGAGCAGATAGGTGCAGTCTGATACACGACACTTACCAAATTGTAATTGAACGTACCCGCTGTTCCGGTAGGAGCGGCAACAGTTGCCGAACCACTTGCTGCCACGTTAATGGTTGTTTGGTTTAAACCATTGATATTATAGGTAATCGTAATAGGATATACTTGAGGATTGGTAAATGTGATATTGGGAGCAGCTCCCAATCTGCAAACAGCGGTTGTACCACTAATTGATGCTGTGGGAGTTGGACGTACAGTTACCATTACTGGTGAAGTATAAGCTGAATAACAGGTAATTCCACCACTAAGGGAAACCGTTCTTCTCTGATAACTTGTTGTGGTAGTAAGTGCCGGAGGAGAATATGTAGCTGAAGAAGCACCCGCTATGGTAACATAACTCCCTGATCCGTTAGATTGCCATTCATAACTAATTGTACCTGAACCACTTCCAGAACCAGTCGAAGTGATTGCAGATGGAGTAGATCCGCTACAAATCGTCTGTGGATTACCTATCGTACCTGCTGTAACCGCAGCATTCACAACAACATCAATAGATGCAGAAGGTGCAACAGTGCCGCCCGATCCACTACCACCTCCGCCACCACTTCCGGAAGCAACAGTACACACCTGTTGAAAAATAATATCGTCCAACGCAAAGTCATTTCCTCCAGCCACGATATTCTGGTTGACAAGTGATAAATAGGCAGTTGTGGAAGATCCTGAATTCCAGTTGTAGAGAAATTGCGCCCATTGGCAGGTTGCTGTTATTGCAGTATAAACTGGTCCGGCAGCAACTCCATTCACATACAATTGCAATTGTGATGCGTTATTACCAACAACACTCTGTATCCAGTAAGTAAACTGATAATCGCTATTCGGAGCAACATTGACAGTTTGTGACCAGACATTCACGCCAGCAACCGTAGCTCCATTAACAACCATCTGCAAAGTGCCTGAAGGGGTATGGTCGGAACAATTAATAAAACTTGCATGAACAGTATTCGGGTTCGCTACTACTGCATATCGTCCTTCCGGCACTAAGTCTGTACCTACTGTATAACCACTGCCAAAACTAATATTTCCAGCTTCAAAATCCCCATTATAAATCAGGTTTACCCCACTTACAGAACTTGCGGTTATGGTATATGTTCCTGACATTATGGCTGTTGCAGAACTGATAACCGGATTCGCATCTGTAGAATAAAAATTATTCGGTCCTTGCCAATATTGATTCGATACATTTGTACCTGAACTTGTCAATGTAATATTCGATCCTGTACAAAAAGTGCCACCACCTCCTACTGTAAGCGAGGCAATAGGTATTATTGTCGCTACGACCGGAGTTCTGGTTGGTGAAGTACATCCGTTGTTATTCGCTTCTGCATAATAAGTGGTTGTTGCCGACAATGTTGGGGTTGTGTATGCAGGGCCTGTTGCCAAAAGTGCGCCACCTGATGAAGCAGCGTACCAATTAATTGTCCCAATTGATGCAGTTGCACTGATCGTAATAGGTCCAGGCCCACACTGGCTACCAGGATTGGTAGTCGTTATAACGGGAATCTGATTGACCACAAAGGCACCAGAAACAGCACTTGTCACTGTACCGCAGGTACCCGTAATTGCACAATAATAATACATTGTTCCTGAAGCAGTGGCTTGAGGGGTATAAATGCCTGTTTGAGCTCCATTTGCAGAACCAAGTGAAGTTCCGCCGGCATTACTTGCCAGTGTATTACTGAACCATTGATAATTTAATCCCACCCCATTGGCTGTCACTGAAATAGGTGTAAAAGTCCCACCTTGGCATTGTGTTTGTCCACTTGTAGCTTGGCTTAGAATAGAGGTTATTGTATTAATCGATATACTAGAAGTGGACATAACCTGAGAACAACCCCCAGATGCAGCTACTGTATTGGTGACCGTATAAATGCCTGGCAGGCTACTGGCTAAATTAATCTGTCCTGTCAAATTGCTTATAAAAGTTAAACCCGCTGTTGATGAAAATATTCCCGCTATCCCACCACCACTAAAAGTCGGAGAAGGATTTGATGTATCTTGACAGTAAGGGGAAGCTGTATAACTAAACGTTGCAACAGGAAGGGTCGTTACAGCCATTGTTATTGTATTAGAACTAGCAGGACTTCCAGTGGCACAGGTCGCATTTGAGGTCAATGTACAGAGAATCGTATTGCCATTTACTGGTACATCGGCATATGTAGCACTATTGGATCCAACATTGGACCCATTAACGCTCCACTGGTATGTTGGCGTTGTTCCTCCGTTTGTCGGAATTGCGGTATATGTAACTGATGTTCCTGCACAAACCGGATTGTAAGATGGGGAAACGGAAATACTGACCGGCAAATTAGGATTTGTAGTAACAGTATGTACTGCAGTTGTGGGTCCATTACAACCTGATGCAGTTGCAGTAATAATACTTGTCCCACTCCATCCGGCTGTATAAGTGACAACACCTGTATTTGTTACAATACTGTTACCTCCGGTTATTGATGCAGCATCCAGACTATACACAATTCCAGTGGCATTTGATGCTGTTGCTGTATAAGTTATCGTTTCTGAACCCTGACAACGTACAGACGATGTCCCAAGTGCAAAAGCTGGCTGACCTACAAAGGGAGTTATAGTTAATGAACCATTTGCAGTTACTGTACCACAACCACCAGTTAAAGTGACTGTAAAGTTGAATGTACCGGATACTGATGGGGTGCCGCTTATCGTCACAACATTGGATGCCCATGCACCCGTGACTCCTGTTGGCAAACTGCTGAAACTTGCTCCTGTCGCACCTGTTGTGTTATAGGTGATAT
>JBAXWR010000186.1:0-14122 GCA_037128295.1 Mariniphaga sp. | reverse complement strand
TTGATCATGGAGTTTGTACAAATGGAGATCAAGGTTATTGTACGAATGGTGATATCCGATGGGTGGCAGGCCCCAGGTGCCATTTCCCGGCATGTGCGGTGTAATAGTTATTTTCTTTTAGCAATAATGGGAATGGCAATTCCTTTTCAGGAAGAGGAGTGTGCAATTCTGCAGCACCGTTTGAATGTGGGTATTTTCCCGAAATAATACTGCACCGACTCGGACTACAGGAACTTGCTGTTAGAATGGCATTTGTAAAACGCAAACCCTCCTTGGCCAACCTGTCGATATTGGGTGTTTTGACCACATTATTTCCATAGCAGCCAATATCGTCCCAACTGACATCATCGGCAATAATAAATACAAAGTTGGGTTTGACTTGTGCCAACAAACTGTTTCCATCTGAAAAGGCGGCGGTTGAGTAAAGGCACACCAATGCGGCAGTGACCTTAGCGAGATGGAGGTTTCTTTCTGAACCCTTGTGGTTCAATTCATTGTTCATTTGAAAGTCTTTAAAAAACCGATACATTTCTTCCATCTTTTAATTTTGCCCGTGAATTGATTGCAAAAATGCTTTATATCTCCTGACCATATCCTCCTTGACCTGAGGGAATTTTGCAGATAAGTCGGTACTTTCTGCCGGATCTTTCTCAAGGTCAAAAAGCAACATTTCCCCCTCCATCTTCATTGGTTTTATTCCGGGATAATCTGCAGGAGTTGCCTGAGCCATCGGGGCTATTATTGTTGTACCATCTGGTCCCCGTTTGTCAGTCCAGTTTTTCAGGTCAGTCTCTTTGTAATAATCCGCTTTGGTCAGAAACAGTTTCCATTTCCCGTCTCGGATCGTTCGAATCACCGTATCTTTCATGGTGAAAATGGGTGGATGATTTGTTGATTTCCCCTTAATGATAACAGATATATCCTGTCCATCGAGTTTTATTGCAGGATCAGTTTTGATTCCTGCCAGTTTCATTAGTGTTGGCAGAATATCCGGCGACCAGCAGGGCGTCTGATTTGTTTTCCCTTCAGGAAAAACGTGCGGATATCTTATAATAAAGGGCACCCGGGTTCCACCTTCCCAGTTGGTGGCTTTCATCCCTTTTAATCCGCCTGTATTTCCGCCATACCAAGGTCCGTTATCCGACATGAAAATGATGATTGTATTTTCAAGAATGCCAAGCTCCTTTAATTTGTTGGTCACCTCGCCAACCGACCAGTCCAATTCACGAATGACACTGTTGTAGAGCTCCTGGTGATCTCCCTGTGAATAGAAATCAGCCGAAGCAGCCAGCGGTTTGTGAGGCATTGCATGGGCCAGATAAAGAAAAAACGGAGTGTGCTGGTTCCGCTGTATAAAATCAAGGGCTTTGGAAGTATATTTTTGTGTCAGTAGTCGCTGATCAACAGGATATTCCACTGTATCCATATTTTCGATAAGCTGTACGGGACGCATGTCGTTGGAATAGAGAATTCCGTAATATTCGTCGAATCCGTGTTTTACAGGGAAGTATTCCGGCTTGTGTCCCAGATGCCATTTGCCGATGCACTTGGTATGATATCCTGCACCCTGAAAAAGTTCACCCAAGGTAACCTCACTGGCATTGATTCCTATGTCATTGATTCCTGCATCAGGAGCCGGATTTTGCACCATACCATGCCTAAGTGGGAAGCGACCGGTCAATAAAGTTGCCCTGGAGGGTGCGCAATAGGGAGTTGGCACATAAAAATCGGTAAAACGAACCCCTTCGGCGGCCAACAGATCGATGTTTGGTGTTTTTATCTGGTTCTTATTGTAGCACGAAATATCTCCATATCCCATATCATCGGTTAGGATAATGACAACATTTGGTCTTTCACGAGGTACAGTGCTTCCTTCACTAGCAAGTGGAAGGAAAAAAGCGGTAGAAAGGATTCCAGTGGAGATCAGAATTTCAGATTGTTTCATATTATTAGCCTATTTTTACTTTGTGACATCCAAAATTTCTCAATTTTTCAATCCATTCTTCTGCAACTTCGGGGGGCACAGTTTTCAAATCAGCAAGTGCTTCATCAAAACCAAGGCTTTTCCGTTTACTATTCCCCATATCATGGTATGGCAATATTTCGATTCCTCTTAAATTTGGGTACTTTTTATCAATTTCAGCTATTCCCTTAAAATGCAAATCGTTATCATTAATTCCCGGTACTACTGGACAACGAAGTATGATTGGAGTTCCATATTGATAGGCTATATCCAGATTATTGAGTATCCGCTCGTTTGATACGCCTGTATATTTTTTATAATCAGCAAATCCGGTTGCTTTATAATCAAAAAGCAAGACATCAACAAAGGGAAGGATTTGGCTAAACTTTTGGGTGGATATTTCGCCCGATGTTTCAAGGCAGGTGTTCACATTTAGATCCTTACACTTTTTTAAAATTTCCATTGAAAAAGGATAGTGTAACAATGGTTCTCCGCCACTCAGGGTCATTCCTCCATTTGATCTTTGGTAGAAATCAAAATCGGCCATCACTTCTTCCATCACATCATCCACGCTCATTTCCCTGCCGATTATTCGCAAGGCACCATTACTACAGGCCTCTACACATTTGCCGCAAAGGGTACAGTTGGTGAAATCGATTGAATGATCGCTATTTGCAAAATCATGACTATTTTCTGTGCATACCCTGGCACAATCCTGACAATTTGTACAATGATCAAAATGAAAAAACACCTGCGGTTTTACAGAAGTAGCCTCAGGATTATGACACCATAGACAATAGAGCGGACATCCTTTCAGAAAGATTGTTGTCCTGATTCCTGGCCCATCGTGAAATGAAGCCCGCTGAATGTCAAATATGATTGCCTTTTCACTCATTTCTCAAGATCGGATCCTAATAAGTTACCCGGCTCAGGATTTCCAATTGTACATCACGCGGCAAATCAATATAGCGTGAACTAAAGCCACCAATCCTGACAAACAGATCTTTGTGTTTTTTGGGTTCACTGATTGCGTTTTCCAAATCGCCTCGGTTGATGACTGTGATCATTGCCTGGGCACCTCCTTTTTTGAAATAGGTATCGAGCAAAACTTCAAATTTTGGTCTGTTGCTGGTAAAGAAATCCCTCCCGAAACGCATATTTTGCACCGAACCGGCATGGATACTATGACTTGGTTTTACAAGCGAATTGATAAGTGCCGTAACTCCCTTTTTATCGTTTCCACCTGCAGGTGTATTGGCATTGGCCATTTCGCGCCCCGCTTTACGGCCATCAGCCGAAGCACCGACCCACCGGCCAAGAATGGTGTTTTGCTTGTTGTTGATGAGTACATTCAGGTACCAGTCCAGGTTGGTTCTTTCGCGCTGATCGCGGATATAATTACACATAAAATTGTGCAATTCAACCATCATACCATCGGCATAATTGTCGTCGTTTCCGTATTTTGGGCACTCTTTCAGCATTTTATGTTCCTTTTCGTATCCCACGAAATTGTTGTTCAGCGCTGTTATAAGCCTGTCTGCCGAAATCAATTTCTGATCGAAAACCATTTTTTTGATGGCTGTTAAACTATCGGCAGCATTAACACTACCAAACGACTCTAAGGAACCTCCTAAATATTTGATTCCGCCGGAAAAAATGCCTTTACCCCGCGCTATGCAATCATCGTACAATAGACTAAGATACAGGTAAGGAGCTTGTTTTCCTGATTCAACATATTCCAATTCTTCATGGTCGGCAAGTATCTCGATAAAGAAAGCCAGTTGTTTTTTGAAGGCAGAAAAGAATTCGTCGAAGGTTTTGAAATCCTTCAAATCCCCGGTAGGCAAACCTAAGCGTTTCCCAGAGATATGGTCAACTCCATCGCGAAGCGTTACGTCAAGAGCCTTCAAAACATTCAGCGAACCGCTTGGTGTACCGAAACCCATATGATCAATTACAATTTCACCACAACCAAGGGGCATATATTGTTCAGCATCAACTAACGGCACACCGTGGGCTGCGCCAACGCCTGGAACCAGCACATCGTCATTATACAATAGTGGGAAAGTATGTCCATCACCTATGAGCGTAATCGACTTTTCCATTAACCCCGGATTCATTCCTTCGTAAAAACGCAAGGTGGTTTGTGGCAGAATTGCCCGACCATAGGTACGTATGGTTTCGAGAACTAAAAATGCAAATCTGTCGGCATTTTCCTCATTTCTGCGACCTTTTCCACCAATAATCACCCTACCATCTACGTCACGGAAAAGTTCGTTGATCAATCGCCAATAGGAGTGCATTAACGACAAAGCCTCTTCTTCTGTAATGAGGCCATTATCAATATCATGAACATAAAAGTCACCCAGGTAAACATCAACCCTGCCCAATTCGAGCGAACCGCAAATCAAGGTATAGAGCCACGATAATTGCAGGGCTTCGTAAAACGACCCGGGTTTGGATACGGCATTTTTGTTTAACACATCGGCCAATTGAAGAAGCTCTTCCTTTCGTTTTGGATCCGTACAGACCTGAGCTTTTTGGATTGCCTGCATTTCATAATGACGACATGAATCTTCAAAAACATCCAAGGCAATATGCATGCCTTCGTAAAGCTGCCAATCGCCACCTGAAGCTTTAGATTTGTCCTTATACACGATAACTTCGGCTTTCAGACCAGGAATGCCAAGCCGCAATAATTTATCGTAATCCACAAACACACCAGCCATGCGATAGATAGGGTTGGCAATCAGCGGTTTAAAATTATATGGCAGTGATACGATCTCATCGCGGAAAAGTACAGGAAGCATTTTCTGAGTAAAAGCGGCTTCTACTTTTGCTTTCGAGGTTTCAGTTTTCCAGAAATGAAGCAGTTCGTGTACGCCGTCTCTTTGTTCTATTGGAATATTGCCTCTTTCAATTGCTTCGATTATCTTCTGTTCATGACAGAAATAGCCATAAGCAGCACCCCCTGGTGCATTGTGTGGACTAAAACCAACCCAACCCCAGAAAGTACGTCCTGCGATTCTATCGTTTTCCTGAATTTCAGTAAGAATGGCCGGAAATTGGGCCTGATGGCATCTGGCTTCGCGAATAGCGATGTGCTCGTTGCTATTTTTCCGGTATGCTTCGGTGAAGTTTAGCTCCATCGAAAAATCATCTATCTTTTGCATATTGAATATTTTTAATGATTTTTAGTTTAAATGTAATATACATATAATAAGGCTATTACAATTAAATATATGAATTTTCCTTTACATATGCAATAATTTCATCAATATTTGCATACGCTATTGCAGTATAGGTATCGGCAGCACCATAATAAATGGCAAGGCGACCTGTAGCACCATCGGCAAGTACGCCGGTTGGGAATACCACATTATCCACGTAACCGGCTGTTTCATAAATTTTTTCGGGGGTCATTAGCGGATATTTACAACGGTGAAGCACTTTCCAGGGTTCGTTAATATCTAGCAATGCAGCTCCCATACTGTAAACAAAACTATCACAGGTATCGGTAACCCCATGATATAACAACAGCCAACCTTCACTGGTTTCAATCGGAATGGGTCCAGGACCAATTTTCACCCTTTCCCACTTGCCTGGTCCCCGCGTAAATACAATGCGGTGTTTTCCCCAATAAGTGAGATCAGGGCTTTCGCTGAAAAAAATATCTCCATAATTTACGGCCATTCCCAATCCCATTGGGCGGCTAAGCATAGCGTATTTTCCAGCAATTTTTTTGGGAAACAATACTCCGTTTCGATTGAATGGCAGAAAAGCATTTTCCAGTTGGTGAAAAGTTTTGAAATCGGTTGTCCAGGCCTGACCGATGGTTGCGCCATAATAGGAGTTGCACCAGGTAATGTAATATTTATCTTCGATTTTGCATAACCTTGGATCATAAGCTACTGTTATTTTGCCCAATGCTGGATCGGGTGAAATAAAATCAATAGGTTTTTCTTCAATTGCCCATTTGATTCCGTCGGGACTTGTTCCCAAATGAAGGTTTGGATCCATCGAGAGCGAATCGACCCTGAATACACCAATAAAGCCATCATCCCAAGGTATAACGCAACTGTTGAACACGCTTCGTGCTTTTGGAAATGGATGCAGATCGATAATAGGATTTTCACTGTGACGCCATACTACTTCTTTGCAACCGGCAGGTTTGGGTTCCCATGGCATGTTCGGAAGCGCATCTGCCATTAGTGCTGTTTTAACTAAAGTGCCATTCAATTGATTCATGATAAATAAATGATTGTCAAAGATATTAATTGCGAATATGATTATTTGACGAATTAACTACCCAGGCTCACAATAAATACAAGCAATGCGACGACACTGGCGACAGCTATACATGACACAATAACCCCTACCAGGTCTTCACGGTTCCATTTTCTAAATTCCCAATTCGATCCCGAAAAAATCTTCAGGTGATCAAACCGGCTTGGATTAGCTTGTGTTAGCGCCATTTCCCGTTCATCGTCAGCATGTGAACCCACAACAGGAGTGAGCATCTTTCCATAAAACAGATCGAGTCGCTTTTTATCCTCCGGCTGTGTAAAAAAGGCAACCAACATCAATACCAGAAAAGGAATGATGATGCGAAAGAGAAATGTAAGTGTCTCATTCAGTGAATAAGAGTTTTTGGATAAATCCCATCCGAGGTAATCTAAAGCAATGAGTTCTACTTTCAAATACCCTTTGCCTGTAGCTTTCTGATCAGGAAATACGATACCCTCGCTCCAAAAAATAGATTTCTTTGGCAACAGAACCTTTTTCTCAAATTGTTCGCCTGGTCTGAGAACTTTAGGACATTCCCCCTCGGACTTACCTGCAAGGTTTAAATTCCCCCATGTCTTGATTGCCCGATCCCGTTCCTGCACATCCATTTCTCTGGCTGTGTAAGTACGACTTACCGGCACAGCTTCTGTCGTTTTGCACAAATATTCCGATGTTCGGGTACCTGGAATCAGAGGCAATCCAAACGGTAAAACAACTGTCGCAAAAAACATCACAATCATGGATGCCCAAGCTCCTATCCGGTTGGATCTTCGCCAAAGCATACCCAGCCAAAATGCAGCTGCAAGGATGCTATTGAACATCATCGTCATCTTAAAAAGCTCGAACAATCCTTTGGATTGGGTTGCAATATAGGCTGATACAAGCATATACAAAGCACTAAAAACCCTACCAGCCCAAATGTAGTGATTTTCTGAGCAATCTGGTCGGAATGGCCGGTAGATATTATTGGTGATCAGAGCTGCGGCTGTGAGCATAAACGCTGATTTAGCAGCCATTAACGCAGCAATCAGGCAGGCGATCATTAAGCCAACGAGTCCAATATTAAGTGGGCCTAGTAAATCGCGTGTGGCATGTCCCCAAACATAGTCAGGGTCAGAGATTGTTCCACCATAAAGCACCACTGTCATAAGCGCCACTACTCCCCACATCACGCTCGAATACCGTTTTAGCAACATCCCCGATACAAAACCGTAGCGAGCTGTATAATCGTCCTTTGCTGAGCCACATGCTGTCATCTGATTGGCTTGCACAGCGGTGGCGAAAATCACCATAACAGAAAAGCCAGCAATCCAGTACCATGAAAATTCTATCAGACTGGGCGATCCCCATATCTCAAGAAATGAAGCAGGTAATACTTTATGCATGGTCTGAAATGACCCCAGTAAGCCTTCTGCACCAAATTGAAGATTAATTTTTGCCATCCCAAAAGGGATAAGCAGAATGGAAAGCAAAATAATAAACAGACCTTGCACCAGGTCAACCATGAATGCTGCAGCAAGTCCACCTATACTGGCATACAACAAAGTAATCAGAGCAACCACCATGATCAGCCAATTCTCGTTGATATAAGAATATTCCTTCTTGGGATTCAGCGCTTGTAATTCAATTAAGCTTGATTTTTGCCCGGCAGAGAGCAATGCAAAATCTGCTGCCTCCAATTTCTCCCGTTCCAATGCTTTGCTATATTCTGTACGTTCCACTACATTTAGTTCCGATTCTGGCTTTGCTGCAATGGCTGAGATCGTCTTGGACATTGCGACTAAACCGATGGCGGCAATCAAAATGAAGTAAATTGTCTGACACAAGGCATAAAAGGCCGCCATACGTTTTGACCGGTATCGTTCCTCAAAGAAATCGCCTAAGGTTAACAAACGTAATCTTCGGTACCAGATTGATGTCATCCAGAAAACCGGCAGGTTCACCAAACCTCCTGCTAACATTGCCCAAATACCTGAGGCACCATTTGAGTTAACCATTGTCGTAGTGGTTGTGACGTTCTCAACCGAAGTGGCTTGCCCAAACGCGGCAAATGTCTGGATTAATTTTCCAAAACGCCTTCCTGCCATGAAGTAATCTTCACGGTTGTTGACTAAACGTGCGGCACGTACAGCAATATAAACAATAGCGATGAAATAAATCACAACTACCGCAATGTCGGTGATCGATAAGCCCCAGAATGTATTTTGAGCCATTCTTCTTAATTCATTATCAATTTATTACTTTCTATATCACCAATATTCCATCTGTCTTGTAAGTCCTTAACAAAAGCAGGCATTTGTTTGGCATATCAATCAGCATGTTTTTTATTCCATGATGTTTTTACTTTAATTTGAATTAATCATTTAGTCCTCACTGCTCCCTTTAAAACCAATTCAGCGATGGTTACTCTTCTGTTGGTTGTAACCTCAAAAGTAAAACTTTTTTCTTCAGATAATCGACGGTTGCTTTATCGAACAAAGGAATTCCTGGCACATAATTTTCTGAGGCAGGAAAAACCGGAAATCCCAAGCGATACTTTCATCCTCAGTATCCCCGTGGTATGATGCGACTCAATCTGAAATGGCCATTTGGCTACCTGATCGGCAATATCATCCGGCTTGACCGGGAACTTGCGGACCATCCTTTCATGTGCTTCATAGTCATGCCAGTTATGCTCCTAAAAGGACAGAAGATCTGATTTCTGCTTGTGGATTTTTTAAAATAGCCGCAAAATTTTTACCCTACTGGCTACAGGTGAATTGATACGCGTCAGATCAATCATTTGAATCCCAAAAATCATTCACAATTAATTTTTATCCTTTCCTCGTTCTATTTGAACAATAATATTATTGATTACTTTTAAAACCTGAAAATTTCAATGTCCGATCTTATGATACCTGAGTAATGAGGCATTCCGGTAAAAAAGGACTATGTGGAATTTCAGGTTGGTGTTTGCTGCTTTGAATGGACAGATAATTGAGATTTATATTGGTCATATTAAGTAAGATTGGGCATGTGACTGAAGGGGCGAAGCTGTGGAAGAACAGTTCCTAACGGGCATTTTATTGCCAAATGACAATATAGGAAGACCTTAAATTAAAGGCATATGCCAACTCAGTTTTATTTACGATTCCCCCTCAGCTTTTCAAACTAAAATTCTGACATTTTATTGTTTTTTATTTTTATTCAGCATACTTTTGGGGAGTCGTTAAATAAAATGCTCGTAGGTTATAATTACAACAGTTTAGTATTATTCAAATTAATTAGGTCAGTTATTAACTATGTTAAATCAAATATTTCCTATTAAACCAACTTTTCTTACAAGGTTTAAAGATTTTGATGGCCAAGAAGATATCGATGAAATTGTGGGTTCTACTGTAAAACAAAACTATGACCTGAATTTGCGTGGAGTCTTCAGCCAAGATTTAATTCATGGGTTTTTAACTGTTTTATCTCATGAGAAAATTGTAAAAGCGCCAATTACCTTGTATGAATTTGTGAAAAATGATTTAATCAATGGTTTCTTAAAAAACGAAATTGATGAAAAAGAGGCTTCTGGGAAAATTCGAATCTTAAAACCCCAAAATGATATTTTAAAATCTATACTTGGTGATCGACAGATCGTTCGAACTGACAACGAAACTCATTATAGTTTAAAAAATTCCTGTACCTGTTTCAGGGGATTTTTAAAAAATGACTCGGATAAAAAGGGTATCAGGCTTTGTGATGAGCTAGACTCAAGGTCCGCATTTATGGCAATAAAAAACTTGACTGAGTCCAATTTTGAGCAGGAAATTTCTAAACATATTGGTCCTTTCAATGAGTTTTTATCAATTGATAAAATAATTCTTGTCAAAAAAAGCCTAAACATACAGAGACCTTTTATATATTATAAATGTCCATATTCTTTTTTTTACGAAATAATTTTTCCTATTTTTCATGAAAAACGAGTTATAGGATGTATTATGGTGGGTGAAGTATATGCTAATGACACTGATAAGAAGGAGATTTCTAGTAATATCATTTTCCATTTAAATCAAACAGGAATTCAATTTTCGGACAATGAAAAAAAAATTTTTAGAAAAAATGCAGATGAGGATATAAAAAATGAGTTGGAACCATACAAGATATTAGATTTTAGAAAATTTAGCCCTATTGATATTAATATCCCTCTTTTAAATATAATAAATGAAAAAATAATTAATTTTGAGAGACGACTAAATCAAAGAGTAAACCTTTTTCGCCAACTATATATTTCTGAAAAATTTCAAAAGATTAAATTAGAATTTCAGTTCGATACTCACAAAAATACTTTATCAGATGGGAAATTAAATGTAAATATATTAGCCAGTAAAATTGAGAATTCCTTAAAAAGTATTGTTGATCAATTTCCGAATGAAGGATGTTTTATAAGGATCTTTATGCCTGATACAGGTGGAGACGATAAAAAACTAAAGATTATGGCAGCATCGGATAGAGATAAATCCAATAGTGACTATTTTAATGATTTTATCTTCGATTTTAAAGACGTAAAAAAGGTAATTTTAGAATTTGGAAAAGATATATCAAATATAGATAAAAATACAGGACTTGATTCAGAAATTTTAGGATCATTAAAGTTTGGAATCAAATATAAAGGTTTAATTCCTGAGAATTTTGTTGAAACTCCTGATATTATCCGGTATTATCCTACATTAGCTTCCGATGTCTTTTTTGTTATTTGGGAAAGATTCACGGACGATTTTTTAAAGAATCGAGAGTCTTTTAATCTTTTCCAGAATGCAATGTTTGATTTTTATACAGTTATTGCAGCAAATTATGCTGCGTTATGGGGAAGTCAGATTAAAAGTAATCTTGAAGATTCATTCAGAATCGCTAGTCATGAATCAAATCAGATCATTCCTCGTATAAAAAGTGTTATTAAGCATAACTTGGAATCCACACCAAAATTAATCCAATTAGTCACATCTGGTATTGTACAAAAAAAAATTGATGATTTAAATAATTCAATAGACCTATTAAAATTCTTTGTTGAACGACCAGCTTATCAATTTCGAAAAGAGGATTTAAAGATTGAGCCGGTTGATGTACATGAAATCTTCTTCAAATTAATAGATTTATATATCCTCCAATTGAAACATAAAGGAATCTGGATTGATGTTTTTCGTGAAAAATCAGATCGAATATATATTTCTGCAGACAAAAATCTGTTTGAACATATTATGCATAATTTAGTGGATAATGCTATAAAATATTGTTATCGAGGTACAAAAATTAAAGTATTCATCAATGATAAGGATAAATCATACGTTTTACATGTATTAAGTTATGGACCTCCAATAATAGATAAAAAGAAAATATTTGATCTTTATCACAGAGAACAAACTGAAATTCAAGGATTAGGCATAGGTATGTATTTAGTAAAAAAAGCGGTAGAATCACACGATTGGACAATAACAGTTGAAAGCAAAGAAATACATTGTTATAATATTCCTTATATTGCCTATTATTACAGCAAATTAAAATTAAATAAAAGTGAGGAATTACTAAGCAAATGTGATGACACGAAAAAATCTATTTTAGCAAACATCAAAAATTTTCATGTTAATGATTTTTCGGAATTATTAAATTATTATTCAAAGGAAAATGCTAAAGTTAATAATATTGAAAATGAATTTGTTTACGAGCCATTACCGACAACTTTTAAAGAAGAATTTGAAAAATCAACCTATCGCAATGATTTTATAATATCAATAAAAAAATAAAATGATGGTTTTAGTTTTAGAGGATTCAGGAAGTGTTTTCAGTTCCCTACAGGAGATTGCAGATGTGTACAAAATTGAGCTGATAAAGGCTTATCAAGTATCAGATGCTAAGGATATTTTTGATCTTAAAAGGGACAGCATCGATTTTATTATTGCCGACTTGAATGTTTCACCTGTTGGATTAACTAGAGAAGAGATAAATCAGACGAAAGGTGGCATCCTATCTGGATGGGTTTGGCTTAGGAATTATGTTTTGAAAAATGATAAGGCATGGGAAAACAAAATATTAATTTATTCAGAATACGTTATGCCGCTCAAATACCATGTTAAAATGCATGAATTTGAAAATATTAAGTTAATGGAAAAAAGTCGATATTCTATAGAAGATGTTATTTCCTACGTTAATTATAAAACAAAAAACAAATGAAAAGAACTCTGACTTTAATAGATGTCATTCTAATTGGTATGTTTTGTATTATTTTTTTACTAATTGCTTTCAATGCCTATAATACTAATAAGACTAATAATGAAATCTATAAAATTAATTATCAACTTATTCAAACCAATTGGCTGTTAGGTGGAAATTTAAATAATAATATGGATATCGTTAAAGAGGAAGTTAATGGTGTTAGAGTATCAAATTATATTTTCAAAATTGATAGTTCGCTTTTTCAAAATCAAAGAAGGAATTTTCAAAAAGCATCCGACAATGTTATGCTTATTAGTCGCAATGTTTTGGATAGCAGTACTATATCATCTTTATATCAACTTTTATCTTTGTTAATCATAAGTATTGCTGTTTATTTGTATAAAAAGGTAAATGAACAAATAACTGGTTTTGAACAGGTCATTAAAATTAATGAGTCACTGATGTTTACCTTTGATTTTGCCTTAAAGGTAAATAATTATAGCTCTTCTATGATTATATTTTCTAAATTATTAAAAGAAGAATCTGATGACATAAACTATGTTAGCGGAAATTTATATTATTGTTCCAAAATTAATGATGAAAATGAAAAACTTAGAAAAATATTAATAGCTTTTAATAAAAATAGATTTGAAACTAATGCTGATAAAGCAATTCTTGTTAGATTATACGAAAATTACGAAGAGATCCTTATTAGATTTAAAGATGACTTAAAACTCAAAGACTTTGGGTCCTATTATCAAGATATATATGATAGGCTCAAAGAAATTCAAGATTTTATTAAGGATTCAATGCAATACAAATAGAGAAAAGGTCACTTAAAGACCATAGGAAATGAATATATTTTTAAATAATACTGATTGTCAAATTTCTGTACAGCTTGTGTGATTGTTTGACTGTAACAAAAGTAACAGAAAACTTGTTGAGGTCGTGTTTCTTGGTATGCAATAGTTTTACAATTATTTTGACGTTTTGAGGCTTCGTTTGTTGCAACCTTTTCGTAAGATACTTGGAATTGACAACTTTGTTGCCATTAATGTAAAAATATGTGTAAGAAAGATCAATATAGGTTTTCTATGGCTGATTGGAAAAACAACCAATTAAGAGTACGAAAATATGAATCGGCTTATATTATGAAGCTTATTCAGTAGACATCGCAGTTACTAATCTGTTTCAATTTAAAATTCTGCCAGTTGTTTGCTTTTCATCTTTATTTAATCTACTTTTGGAGAAACGTTAAATTAAACGCTGTATGTTAAACTCAAACTAGTTGATATTAAATAGGTTTTATAAAATGAGAAGCATTTGGAATGATATAAAAGATAAAATAGGCTTAATAGAAAAATACAAACTTATTGCAATTCTTACTGCATTTTTTACTGTATTATCTTATATTAGTGAAAGAATATATAACTTAAATGAACCAGTTAAAGGATCATATCAAATTATTCCTTTTGTTGACTTCAAAGGATATTCTGTTAGAGACGATTTAAAAAAAGATACTACTGGATATAAATATTCATTTAATTATTGTACACGAATATTAATTATTAATGATATCGATGCCTTTATTTATGATATTAAAATACCTTTAGATGGATTTGATAAGGATAAGGCAGGAAGACTTTAGTACTCCCCATTGTTCGGACCACGGAGGTCACTTTCTTAGTTGAAATTCGG
>JBAXWR010000185.1:0-14355 GCA_037128295.1 Mariniphaga sp. | reverse complement strand
TGCCTCACTCGCAAAATCAATATATGCTTCATCCAAAACAACTATTCCTTCAAATTCAGTTAGAAGTTTGATAATTTCATTACGATTTAAACTATTTCCTGTCGGATTATTGGGTGAACAAAGCCAAATTATTTTAGTGTACAAGTTGCTTGCATCCAATAAATTATCCGCAGAAAATTGAAAGTTTTCATCCAACATAACTTTGCGATATTCTACATCGTTAATACCAGCACTCACTTTATACATGCCATAAGTGGGTTCAATGGCCACCACATTATCAATGCGTGGTTCGCAAAAAGCACGATAAAGCAAATCAATTGGCTCGTCGCTACCATTTCCCAGAAAAATATTCTTGACCGGCACATTTTTAATTTCACTTACCCTTTCTTTCAGTTTTAGCTGTCGCGGATCGGGATAACGGTTCCAGGGTGAATTGTAAGGGTTTTCGTTGGCATCGAGAAAAACTGCCGCATTACCCGAAAACTCATCCCTGGCACTGGAATAAGGTTTCATTGTCCGTATATTCTCCCTTAGCAACTGATTAATATCTAAACTCATAAATTATTTTTCTTAATTCAATTTTATGCTTCTTCATTCATTCTCAGGGTAGCCGCATTTTTATGGGCAAAAAGCTGCTCAGCCTCAGCCATCTTTTCGATTGTTGGCCCTAAATGCATAATCCCTTTTTTTGTAATCTCCTGAAAGGTGATCTTTTTACAGAAACTATCCAACCCAATCCCACTAAATGATCTTGCCCAGCCATTGGTTGGAAGGGTATGGTTGGTTCCGGAGGCATAATCACCGGCACTTTCGGGAGAATAATTCCCAATAAACACAGATCCCGCGTTCGTAATTTCTTCGGCAACTTCGGCAGCATTCTGGGTTGCAATAATCAAATGTTCAGGTGCATAGAAATTGATCAGATTGACCATTTCTTCAGTGTCGTTCACCAGGATTGCCCGGCTGTTTTCAAGTGCTTTTGTGGCAGTTGCCAGGCGTGGAAGTTCTTTGAGTTGAAAACCTATGTTTTCAATGACATCTGTAATCAACTGTTCATCAGTCGTTACCAGAATAACCTGACTATCAGGACCATGCTCTGCCTGTGACAATAAATCGGCTGCAATAAACGCAGGATTCGCAGATTGATCGGCCATAACAGCAACCTCCGAAGGTCCTGCCGGCATATCGATTGCACAATCGGCCATTGCCACAAACTGTTTTGCCGCCATGACCCAAGAATTCCCAGGACCAAATATCTTTTCAACCTTTGGAACCGATTCAGTACCAAAAGCCAGTGCACCAATTGCCTGCATACCACCCACCTTGAATATTTCGGTGATATGGCAAACAGAAGCAGCATACAAAATGGCAGGATGAATTTTACCCTCACGATCAGGTGGAGAACACAAAATAACATTTTTGCATCCGGCAATCAGGGCAGGAATCCCAAGCATCAAGACCGTAGAAAACAGAGGTGCAGATCCACCGGGAATATATAACCCGACATGTTCAATCGGAACCGATTTCTGCCAGCACTTCACTCCAGGCATTGTTTCAACAACACGATGCGGAATTTTCTGAGCAACGTGAAATAAGTCGATGTTGTTGGCTGCGATAGCAATGGCATCCTTAAGTTCAGGATCAACTTTCCGGATTGCCTCTGCGATTTCTTCGGTAGTTACTTTAAAATCGAGGATATCAACCTGGTCAAAACGTTTTGTATATTCGCGCAAAGCATCATCACCGTTTTCACGGATGTTTAGCATCACTTCGCGAACAATTTCTATTTTATCCGAATGATCGGCAAATGGCCGTTTTGTAATTTCCGGCCACGATTTTAACAGTGGGTAACGGTAAACTTTCATAACGAATAATTTTATAAAATCATTTTTTCGATAGGTAGAACAAGGATCCCTTCAGCACCATTTCTTTTCAGGTTGCCGATCACATCCCAGAATTCGCGCTCATTAATCACAGAATGAAGCGAGCTCCAACCGCTTCTTGCCAATGGCATAATAGTTGGAGATGTCATTCCCGGAAGTACTTTGATGATCTGCTCCAGCTTATCATTTGGGGCATTTAACAGAATGTATTTTTTCCCTCTTCCCTTCTCTACAGCTTCGATGCGGAAAATCAGTTCGTCAAGTATTGCTTGCTTCTCTTTTGAAAGATTGGGGGTTGCTACCAAAACTGCTTCCGATTCAATAATCATCTGAACCTCCTTCAATCGATTACTGATCAGTGTACTACCTGAACTGACAATATCAAAGATGGCATCTGCCAAACCAATTCCCGGAGCGATTTCTACAGAACCTGCAATGAAATGAATGTCAGCATTGATGTTGTTCTGAGTCAAAAATTCCCTGAGAATCCGTGGATATGATGTGGCGATCTTCTTTCCTGAAAACCATTCCAGTCCCTGATAATCAATATCTTTTGGAATGGCAAGCGACAACCTGCATTTGCTGAAGCCCAGATGTTTTATGATATCGACAGTTTTTTGCTGCTCCAGCACCTCATTTAAACCAACAACACCGATATCAGATGCTCCATCGGCAACACACTGTGGAATATCGTCGTCGCGCAAAAACAAAGCTTCCAACGGGAAATTCTTGGCTGCGGAAATTAACCTCCGGCTGCCAGCAATTAATTTTATACCTGTTTCACCAAGCAATGACATTGAATCTTCATTTAAACGTCCCTTGGTCTGAACAGCAATTCGTAAAATAGTCTCCATATTTTTGAAATAAAAAAGGCCTACCTAATCGTAAGGTAAGCCTGTGCATTGGTAATATATTTATGGACGTACCAATCTGGCTCACCTTATGGCAAGTGATGATGAAGTCCCGTATGAATAATCGTATTTATCATTGTTTTTTAACTTTGCAATATTAAGCAAAAAACGGATTGAATTACTTACTACGTGAAAATCATTGTTAAATTTTAATTAATTGCTTTTGCAATCGATTGCACAATTTAATATATTTGCATCCGATTAATAAAAAACGACCATATGATGAAAAAGATTCTCCTATTAATTGTTCTGATTTCAATTGTATCAGTTGGTTATGCAAAGCCAACAAACAACAAAAAAGTGTTTTCGGCGGGTTACATCAAGAAAACAATGAAAAAAGTAACCGAATGGCAACTTAAAAATCCGAATCATGCATTAACCGACTGGACCAACGGGGCCTTTTACGCTGGTGTCACTGCTGCGTGGCAAACCACAAAATCGAAAGAGATCTATCAGGCACTGATGGACATGGGTAATGCAAACCAATGGAAACCTGGCAAAAGATGGTATCATGCCGATGACATTGCAATCTGTCAAACCTATGTGGATGTTTACAGGATCCAAAAGAAACAGGAGATGATCCAGCCATTTATTGATACCCTCGCCATTTTTATGAAAAAACCTTATCCAACAAAAGGGAACGAAGTGATCAAATGGTGGTGGTGTGATGCCTTGTTTATGGGGCCACCTGCTATGGTAAAATTGGGGATTGCCACTGGAAATGATAGCTACTTAAAATATTGTGACCAACTTTTTAAAGAATGTTACGACCTACTATATGACAAAGAGGAACACCTTTTTGCCCGCGACCTTAAATATGTAATCAAAAACGACGGCAAAGATATTCATGAAGCAAACGGAAAGAAGATATTCTGGTCACGTGGAAATGGCTGGGTAATGGGTGGCCTTGTAAGGGTCTTAAGTGAACTTCCTGCAAATTATCCAAATCGCGATTTTTATGTAAATATTTTCAAAGCGATGTCGGAACGGTTAAAAGAACTGCAGCAAGCTGACGGATTGTGGCGTGCCAGTTTACTCGATCCGGACTCCTACCCTGGTGGAGAAGTAAGTGGTTCTGGCTTTGATTGTTATGCAATGGCTTGGGGAATCAACAACGGAATCCTCGACAAAGCAACCTATTTGCCGGTAGTTGAAAAGGCATGGATTGGGCTGAATCAATGTGTGAAGGAGGATGGTCATGTAGGTTGGGTACAGCCAATTGGTGCAGACCCAAAGAAAAACTTCAATGCCGATAGTTGGGAAGTTTATGGTTCCGGGGCATACCTTCTTGCCGGAAGCGAAGTAATCAAATTGAAAAAGTAAAAAAAGGAAACCTTCAAGGCTTTCGAAAACCTTGAAGGTTTCCTTTTACAAACTTTCAATTTCTTGTTCAGAAAGTCCGGTTGCTGCTGAAATATTCGAATTTGAAACTCCTATCTTTTTTAAATTCCGTGCAATTCCCAACTTTTCAGCTTTGATTTTCTGGTCTGAATGCTTTTTCTCTTGTTCGATCCCCTGCCCGATTCCTTGTTCAATCCCTTGCTCGATCCCCTTATCAAAGGCATCTATTAAAAAAGTTTTCTCTGTACTGATGATATCCCAATACCTATCGTAAGTTTCAAGCTCACCTTTGGTAAGCCCACTTTCAAGGATCAGGTCAGTCGCCTCTTTTATCTCGGGAACACCCAGAAAATCAGGCGAAATTCCTTCCTGCAAATCATTTATTTCCGATAAGAAGCGCAACCAAAGCACCTGTAGCTTTTTATCCGTAAATTTCTTTGATTTAAATTTGGGCAATTCAATAAACACAAATTCCAACCCTTCCATCACCGTTTCGGTATCCATCGTATGAATAATCTTATAATGATGGAAGTACCTATCGGGATTGTGATCGAAATTCTCATTAATGATATTGAGTGAGTAAACAGGTTGTAAGCCTTTGTATTGGAAGCCCCTTCCAACTTGTTTGATATAAGCTTTTGAGGCATTGAACAGAACCCTGCTTTTGAAACTGTCGGTCCATAGCATCTGCATTTCTACGATAAATTGCTGTCCCTTTTCATCAATGCACCGAACGTCAACTATAGAATTTGCAAACATTGGAATTTCGGGAACCAATTCAGCCGTCAGGTATTCAAGGGAGACAATCTTTTTACCTTCTTCGAGCGGCATTACGGCGTTCAGAAAACTCTTCAAAAGATGTGGGTGTTCACCAAATACTTTCTTAAAAGTCAGGTCATTTTTGGGATCAAGATAACGCATAACCTTATTTATTAACCGTTAGAAAAAAATTTGATAGGTAAAAGAGAAATAAGCAGAACCTCTTTTACAGCTCTTCTACATTTTACGAAGGTACTAAAAATAAATGGATTTGCAATTTCACAGAACAAAACAACAAGCCCTCAACGTATCAGATACCTTGAGGGCTTATTATATATTTAAAAGCTGAAAAGCTATTTTATCAGCTCTGCATCTTCAACGATCAACGGATAGACATACCCTGCTGTGAAATCTTTGTCAATGGCTACGACTCCTTCAAAAATAACAACATCGTTAACGAGTACAGTCGCCTTTGTCGTAAAGGTAAGGTCAAAATCATCTCCATTTTTCGTACCATCCTGAAGATGAACCCAATTTTTGCCCATGATCTCATCGTTTACTTTTACCACAGAACCTTTGATTTTCACTTTCTTACCTGCATATTTAGCTTTGTTGGCATACAATTCGGCAATGGTTACACCTCCTGCAATTGGTTCAATTTTGACATTTGCCTGAATTGGAGCAGCTTTCTTACCCATAGGGTTTTGGCCGCCCATTGCACCCATACCCCCCATCGGTTGACTGGATGGCACCTCCTGTTGATTTGATACCTGTGATACAAATAGGATGGATGGAAAATCTCGGTTCAGTTCTTTACTGTGAAAATTTTCCATGGTAACAGCCGTAGTGAAATTTACAAATAAATCGGCACCAACGGTGTAATCCTGTTTTGCCACTGCCAGCCAATTTTCGGCAAGCGCATCAGTGACTTTTAGATATGTATAACTCTGTGCCTGAATAACTTCAGAAATTTTAACCTGTTTAAGTGCTCCTGCCTGAGCTGTATCTTTTTTAGGTTTTTGCTGTGGCGAAGTGCAAGCAGCTATCACTGAAAGGGCAAACATTACAAATACTATTTTTCTCATCTTTTCTGTTTTTAATAACTTTCCTGACATTAATACTAAAACAATTCGTAATTCATTGAAATACGATTTTTGTGCAAATATATCCTTTTGTTAAAATCTTTTAATAGCGCTGAAGTAGATTGAGTGATATTTGTTCACTTTTTCAAAAGTTCCCTCATAATTTACCGATAAGGAGAACTTTCGTGTAACCTGAACCGACAAATTGGCTTCACCGATGTGCTGCTGAAGGGTATTTGAATTAGTAACAAATTGATAATCAACATACCTGTAATTTAATCCCCAGTTCAACTTACCCGACATCAAACTTTTGTCGAGCCTTAAACCATAGATAGTCCCATTGACATAACTTGTTTGTATTATATTCCCTGTTAATGAAGCTGTTATATCAAAAGGCATCTTAGCGTACGACAAATACCCATTTACATTTTTCGTTGGCAGAATATCTTTGTCGCGCAACCGGTAACTTGATGAAACCCCAAAGTTCATGTAGTTGATCGGGCGGTAATTAATTCTGAGCTGAACTCCCTGCCGTGAAGCATCTTCAAGTAACTGATCGACATAACTCTTAAAGGTTTCGTAATAGATCACATTTTTACGATTGTCATAGGAACCCATGATTGACAGTCTTTTACTAAGCCGGAAATTAAGGGAAGCATACAGGCTGGTCAACGTATATCCGTTAACGGGTAGTCCATTGACAACTTTGTATAGATCGACTTCCGATGAAACAAAAAGATTGATATTCTTGACCAATGAATTGTCGTGCTGAAAATAAGCATAACGCCTATCAGTATTCCCTGAATTTGTTTGTTCGAACACCGCTACGGAAGTTTGCATCAACCCATTCTTATTTTCCAAAGTCTGGCCCAAATAGACACCATATTCGGGCAATTTGGAATTAAAACCGTAATCCGTATAATCGGGACGTAATCCGGCTACCACGCCACAATAAAAGTATTTACCTGCTGACTCAAACTGAACTCCATCGATTGCACCCAGGCTTGCGACTTTTGGGTTGATTTTACGTCCCATCCAGACCGTTGTGCCTTTCCCGATTTGGTATTTCAAATTCAGGTCATAGATTTTCAATCCGTTGAATATATCTGCCTTAATCGGTGCCCAGTCATTTAGCTTGTGGGTAAAAGACACATAACTTTCGAATGACAAACGGGAATTGCCAACATTTAAAACATCCAAAGACATTGTATAGCGCAAACGGTGACTTTCACTTCCGGCCAGGTTTGAGAAATTTGAGTAGGACGAGAATTGCAAACGTCCTTTAACTTCCTGCTTTCTTGACGAGTTGGATTTAGTCGTGTCCTGAACATTTCTACTTTTAACTTCCTCACTTACAGGATTTAAATCAATACCCTTATTATTCTGTACCCTTTTAACCTCGTTTTTATCCATTGGGACGATTGCGATCACTTTATCGCCCTCCTTTATTTTTTGATCTCCAATTAACTTCCCGACACATGAAATCGAAGATGAATAATCGACAACAAGTAACGGAATCATCTCATTGTTCATCCGTATGAAGATTTTGTCGCCAGGCTTGATCCTTTTCGCAGATAAAAACTTGACATAAACATTTTGTGCAGTCAAAAATGTCACGGTTCCTTCAATCTCTTCTGTTTCAACTTGTGCAGATAGAGTGATGGAAACTCCAATCATCAAAAATATGAAGAAAACTATTCTCATTGCTTCAATTTTAAATTAATTGTTGCCGCGAGGATGGCAACTGTAGCACGCAGTGCTTGTATAACTATAATTTTTCACTCCACTATGATTCTTGTCAACAGATGCTTTGTTACTATGAGTATGGCAAAGGATACAACTATAATTCGAATAATTGCTTGTTGTATGACATTCGGTACAAAGTGTCCATGCACCTTTGTGTTTACCTGAATAAACCGGGAAGAATTGTCCATCGTGGTTAAACGTAGCTGGAGTCCATGCAGTCGTTGTATGGCACGATTCGCAGTTTGTCGGGAATTTCGCCGTAAGATGGTTCGGATTTGTTGTATTATTATATTTAACTGTATGACAGCTAAAACATAACGTTGGTGTTCCGGCAAATTTCGTTGTATGGCACAGATTACAAGCTGTTTTTACATGAGCCCCGGTCAACGGAAAGTTTGTTGTGGCATGGTTAAAGCTCGTTTGAATCCAGTTAGTTGTATTGTGGCATTTTGAACAGTCTGTCGGATATCCCAATTTGACATGGTCTAAAGCACCATTGTATTGAACCTGATGGCAACTGATGCACAAAGGGCTTGCAGATGTCAGGTTTCCTTTATGGCAGCTCGAACATTGTGGGATCAGTTTGTGGTTCCCGGTTAGTTCAAAACCAGTGGTAGTATGGTTACAAGCCGAAGGTTTCCAGCCAGCCGGAGTATGACAGGTTTCGCAATTCTGTCCAATACCTGCTGCTAAATGGTTTGGCAACTGTGCCTGGTTGAAATTTGTCAAATGGCAACTTTTACAAATGGTGGGTGTACCCTTTAAAGTGGTAACGTGGCATTTTTCGCATTCAACACCTGTATGCAACCCTGCTAGCGGAAAATTGGTTCCCGCATGGTTAAAGCTGGATTGCAGCCAGTTATCGGAAGTATGGCATTTTGAACAATCGGTAGGATAACCTAATTGGACATGCCTTGGGGCACTGTTATACTGGACCTGATGGCAACTGATACATTCCGGTTTTAAACCAGTTAGTGTTCCTTTATGGCAGGCAGAGCACTGTACAATTGTTTTATGACCACCCTTCAGTTCAAAACCAGTTGTGGTATGGTTGAAGGAGGAAGGTTTCCATCCAGCGGCTGTGTGACATGTTTCACAAGTCTTCGGAATTCCAGCAGTTAAATGATTTGGGATAGCAGCCTTGTTGAAATCAGCAAGATGACAACTGCTGCAAATCGTTGGAGTCCCCGCAAGGGTAGTTGTATGGCATTTTTCACAGGCAACCGGTATGTGCAAACCAGTTAGAGGGAAATTGGTAAGTGTATGGTTAAATGTGGTTTGCAACCAATTCGTTGAGGTATGGCACTTCGTACAATCGGTGGAATACTTTAACTGTGAATGTCTTGGTGCGTTGTTGTATTGCACCTGATGGCAACTGACACAAGTTGGCGAAGCAGAGGTTAGGTTACCTTTGTGACAAGCCGAGCATTGTAAAATGGCACTATGGCCTCCCTTTAGTTCAAAACCAGTGGTAGTATGGTTAAAAGTAGAAGGCTTCCAGGCTGTTGTAGTATGGCAGGTTGTACATTCTGTGGGGATTCCCGGATTGACATGGTTTGGGGTTGTGGCTGAAGTAAAATCTTTCTGATGGCAGCTTTTGCACTCTTTGGAAATTTTAGTGAGCAGGCCATTCGTATGGCACTGGACACAACCAACGTTATGCCCCCCAACCAATGGGAAGAAATCGTGGGCAACTTTTCCGGAGTTCCATGTCGTACTTCCAACAAGGTGACATTCGGTACACAATGTTGGAAAACCTCCCTGGACATGATTGGGATTGGTTGTATTTTGAAAATCAACCTTATGACAATCAATACATTCGATACCAGTGTGTTCAAACTGAAGGTTCGTTGACGATTTGTGGCAACCTGAACAACTTACTGTACGGTGGGCCCCAAGCAAGGGGAATCGGCTTTGTTGGTGCAAATCGGTAATATTCTCGATAAGCCATGAATTTGAATTATGGCACCTGGCACAGTCTTTTCCCAAAGTACTGTTGTGCATATCCGTGTGGCATTCTACACACGATTGCTTGTTCAGATTAAAATCCAATGTCTTGTGGCAAGCTTTACAACTTATCTGTTTATGCTGCCCAACCAGCTTGAAACCAGTGGTGTCATGATCGAACAATAACTTAACGTTCATCTCCTTCCAGCTACCCGATGTGTGGCAATTGACACATTCAGCTTTAAAGTTCTTTCCATGAGGAGATTGGGCCAGAACATTGATAGCAAGCGATAAAAGTATTACCGCAAATGACAACTTGTACATTTGGCGTCTTTTAGTTTATAATTGATATAAGAAGATTCACCTTCTTTTACAGGTTTATGACATTTTATACAGGCTACCTTTTGGTGTGCCCCATCCAATTTAAAACGCGTACTGTCATGATTGAACTTTGCCGGCTTCCAGCTTTCAAATCCATGGCATTTCGAACACAAGGTCTGACCATTCTCTTTAAACTGGGCGCGATGGACATCTGCGTGACAGGCTTCACAAGAACTGCTTTTTAAAGAAGCAAATTTCTGGCTGAAAGAGCCATCCGCTTTATCTTCAAAATGACACTTTCTGCATGTTTGGCCGGTATGCTTTCCTTCCAAAGGAAAGGACGTCAATTTATGGTCAAACTTTATATCTTTCCATGTTTGGACATTGTGGCAACTTTCACAATTATCATCTGGGATAAACCTGATATCCATAATATTGCGGTGGATATTCTCATGGCAGGCAGAGCATTTTTTTCCGATTTCCCTGAATTTCCAATCTTTGCCCTTTTTATGACATTCGAAACAAGGTGCAGCCAGATGGCCTCCTTCAAGTTTAAAATCTGAAAGATTGTGTTGCTCAATGGTATAGGAAGATGTTTTGAACCCTTCCATCGAATGGCATTGCGTACATTCCGGCGACTTTCCAGCCTTTGAAAAATCCCCTTTATGGTAATCGACATGGCAACTAGTACACTTTTCGTGAGGCAATGGCGTTGTAAGGCTTACTTTATGACATGCTTTACAGGCAACGGTAAGATGCTTTCCTACAAGAATATATCCAGTTTTGGTGTGATCGAATTTGCTGATCCCTTTAATCGCCTTGAACGACTCTTCTGTATGGCATTGGGTGCAATTCTGGCCAAACTGGTCCTTATGGACATCCTTATGGCAATTGACACAACTACTAAATTGCAGACCAGTAAACTGTTGCATATTCTTGCCATTTTGAACAACAGTTTTATGGCAATCTTTGCACAAAACAGTAGCATGCTTTCCCTTAAGCTGGAATTTTGCCTTTGAGTGGTCGAATTTGGAAGCTGGCTTGAAAGCTTCGTTGGTATGACAATTTGTGCAGTTATTCGAAAGTGTGCGCTGGTGAACGTCTTCGTGACATCCGAAACATTCGGTTGTCAGGCCAAGATAAGTCGAGCTTTTCTTTTTAATATTTGGATCAGGATCGGTTATAAATGCTGTTTTATGGCATTTTTCGCACTCCTTTTTTGCATGGACACCTTCAAGTTTAAAACCTGTGAGGTTGTGGTCGAACTTGTCTTTATCGAAACGGATAATCGCAAAATTGCGGCCATGGTGGTCGCTGTGGCAGGTAATACATGTTTTTGACGATACTTCAGATGATGAATGGTATCCCTTTTTATTGTCGGTCCGGGTTTTAATCTCAGTATGGCACGAAAGGCACTTCTCGTTGGAGATTTTTTCTCCAAATTTGTGGCACTTGGTGCAATTGGCCATACCATCCAGGCTAGCATGGACTTTCGACAACTCCCCCGGCGATATTTGGCCATATCCTCCGATCGAAACCATCAGAAGGATTAAACCTGCAATAATTGTCCGGAATGGATTTTGGTTTAATTTTTTCATTCTTTACTTATCGTTATCGGAACCTAAAGTCCTAATCTTCATGTTTTAAAATTGCTTCACCGCGCTTTGTACTGATCATTATCCCAATCTTTTCAAGAAATTGGGTGGGAAGTTCACCTCCGGCAAATATATAGACCAGGTCGTTTTTCAATACAAGTTCCTGATCGGAACCTTTTACCGAGATGCGGACCACCTCATCTTCGATGGAGGTCAAACCAGAGTTATACAGTACTTTTATTTTCCCTTCGTCGATGGCAGCCTGAATTTTACTTTTGTTTTTGGGTTTTAAACGCCCAAATACCTCACTCCGGTAGGATAGATGAACCCGATTCTGATCAACCAACAACAATGCTGTTTCAATAGCAGAATCACCCCCACCCACAACAATGATGTCTTTATCTTCAATCATTTCAGGTTCTAATAACCGGTAGGCAACCTTGGTACTTTCCTCGCCCTTGACATTCAGTTTTCGTGGCGAACCCCTGCGCCCAACTGCAAGCAAAACTTTCCGGGAAGTAAACTCTTCACCTGAAATGGTTTTAATAACAAAGTGCTTGTCAACCGGAACAATGGCTTCGACTTTAGAATTTTCTTTTATCTTTATCTCGTTCTTTGAAAGCACTTCAACCCAAAGGTTCAATAGTTCAAGTTTGCTCGTCTCATAAAGCTTAACTTTCCCATGAAGTGGTAAATCCATTGCGGATGTCATGACTATTTTTGATCTTGGGAAGGTAAAAACAGTCCCACCCAAAGAGTCTTGCTCAAGTGTTAACGAACTTATTTTTAATTTTTTGGCGGCAAGAGTTGCCGAGATTCCTGCCGGTCCGGCACCTACAATAATCAGGTCAAACTGCGCATCTACATTCTTATTGATCGTCTTTGCCAGGTTTTCAACCGCCTGTTTGCCCTGTTCCACAGAGTTCTTGATCAACCCCATTCCACCCATCTCACCGGCAATGTAAACACCGGGCACGTTCGATTCAAAGGTTTGGTTGACATGTGGCAGATCGACGCCACGTTTTTCTGTCCCGATACATAAAGTAATGGCCTGAACCGGGCATGCGTTAAAACACGCGCCGTGACCAATACAATGTGACGCATTGATAATGGTTGCCTTTCCGTTCCGGATACCGATGATATCCTTTTCGGGACAGGCCGTGATACAGGCACCACTTTTAATGCAACTGTTCACATTGATCACGGGGTGCAACGAAACAGGTTCATGCAGCCCTTCTTCCTTTGCGATCGCAATTTTCTGGTCAACAATTTTCGATTCTTTTTTCTGTTTCCTGAGATAAATTATCACCAATACAACCAAAAAGACTGCAGCAACCAGATAAGTAATCAGTTTTTCCAATAATGCTTCTTCCATAGCTTAAAAGATCCATTTTGCCCCAAATGTGATGGCGACAGTTACGTGTACAATCATGATAACCAACATTCCCAAAGCAAAAGGCAAATGAGCCACATGCCAGTATTTAAAAAGGTCTTGCATCAAAGTCAACCTATCGATCCTTTTCTTCAAGGATAACTGATCTTTATAAGTTTGCAATATATCCCTTGTTTTGTCCTTTGGAACTTGTTGTAATTTCAGCTCGGTTTTAAGTTGACGAAGAGCTCCTCTCTCGTTACTGCTCCTGAAGAAACTGTTTCCTATACCTTTGGATTCATTACCCGAATAATTGTCAAGCAGTTCATAAATACTTTCGTCAAGTGTAATTGTTTTCCGAAGCTGTTTGTTTGTCTCACGCTTCTGCTCCTCCAGTTCCTGAAGGCTAAACTCTCTTCCTTCGATGGAACGTGGGATTTGAATGTAAATAAATCTTCCGATCACACCACTTAAAACGACGGCCACCATGCACCAGAAACTGATCGCAACAATTCCCCCAAATTTGAAAGTTGTATGGAACAAGACCAAAACCGGACCCAGGGTACAAAGGAATATATGCATCTCCAACCAATATTTCAGGACACCCACCCTCGAAAAAAAGCGGATCCTTTTACGGGCCATATAGGTAAAAAGCCCTACTGCCATCATCAGGGAACCAATAACTCCCAATCCATGCCCGATTGGGCCACTTGCAATCAGCGAATCATTTTCAGGATGAAAGTGACGTTCTTCCAAACTTGTTGAATAATAGCTGTTTCCAATATAATACAAGGTTGAGGTGGTCAGAATGACGACCAATATTAAAAGTGCAATAATGGTATTATGAACCGTTGAATGTTTTATTTTCATTTTTTCAGGATAATATCAAATTTAAATTATTCGCTATGTAAAGTTCCTAAAGTACAAATATTAAGGAATACAAATCGAAAAATACTTACCGAAAGTAAGACAAAATTTTTGAATCCGATTAGGCGACTAATTCCTAAAACAATTAATTTGGAAAATATTCAAAGGACTAAAAACAAGTCATTTTTGTAATCTATTATAAATCAAGGTATTGAATAAACTAAAAATCTTTACAACATGCTAAATTATATTCTTTCTAAATAGCCTGATTACTAATAGAATACAATTTTATCATCGTTTACAACTCCATTTTCGGCCCATTCTTGTATTCTGTTGGGTTGATACCGGTTTTGGCTTTAAAGACACGGCTAAAGTAAAAGATCGATTCGAAACCCAACCGGTACGAAATCTCTTTGATGCTTAGCTCCGTGTTGATCAACAAATCCTTTGCCTGTCTGATCCTTAAAGAGAGGTGGTATTGTCCTGGTGGGATAACGGTATATTGCTTGAACATTTTTCGAAAGATGGAGT
>JBAXWR010000184.1:0-14360 GCA_037128295.1 Mariniphaga sp. | reverse complement strand
TTGCAACAGGAAGCAAGCAGAAAACTTGGTTTCCCGGTTGGACTGACGATGTCTATCGCACAGAGATTATACGAGTCCGGGAAAATAACCTATATGCGAACCGACTCCACGAACTTGTCAAATGATGCAATAAATGCAGCAAAGAAAAAGATAATTGGTTCATATGGTGATAAATATGTAAAAATCCGGCAATACAAGACCAAAGTTAAAGGAGCGCAGGAAGCCCATGAAGCAATTCGTCCAACCTACCTCGATCAGGAAGAGGTTGATGGGACACCGCAGGAACAAAAACTTTATAGCCTGATATGGAAGAGGACATTAGCTTCCCAAATGGCGGATGCGGAAATAGAACGGACAACCGTAAACATCATTATCTCAAAGGCAAGTGAGCTTTTTGTGGCCTCAGGGGAAGTGCTCCGGTTTGACGGTTTTCTAAGTGTCTATATGGAGTCAACAGATGATGAGGCTTTGAATGAAGATGAGAAAGGAATGCTTCCGCCTATTTCCGTAGATCAAAAATTGCTACCAGATAATATACAGGCTCTTGAGCGATTTACACAAAAAGCTGCTCGTTATACTGAGGCTAGTCTGGTGCGAAAACTTGAAGAATTGGGTATCGGCCGTCCCTCAACCTATGCTCCTACAATCACAACAATTCAGCAACGTGAGTACGTGGTTAAGGAAGATAGGGAAGGTGTGGCACGTCCCTTTAGTACCCTTATTTTACGAAATGGAACAATTCAGGAAGAATTAAAAACAGAGATTGCAGGAACTGAAAAATCTAAGCTTTTTCCAACAGATATAGGTTTGGTTGTTAATGATTTTCTTGTGAAATATTTTGAACCTATTGTCGATTTCAATTTTACTGCATCCGTTGAAAAACAGTTCGACGAGATCGCTGAAGGACAATTGGTCTGGAATCAGATGATCGACGATTTTTATCAGCCATTCCATTTGAAAATCGAAGACGCCCTTACAAATTCAGAACGGGCCCGGGGTGAAAGGATTTTAGGTGAAGATCCGGCTACCGGTAAATTGGTTTCAGCAAAAATCGGAAGATTCGGGCCTTTTGTCCAATTAGGTGAAGTCGTGGAAGGTAGTGATGAAAAACCTCAATTTGCCAGTCTCCAGAAAGGTCAGAGCATTGAAACCATTTCAATTGAAGAGGCAATCAAATTGTTCGAATTGCCACGGGATCTCGGTGAATTTGAAAATAAAAAAGTAATTGTTGGAATTGGAAGGTTCGGTCCCTATATCAGGCATGACGGGAATTTCGTGTCGCTTAAAAAAGGAGTTGACGATCCCCTTAGGGTAACAATTGAACGTGCAATCGAATTAATAGAAGAAAAAAGGGAAAATACGATCAAGTCAGTATTAAAAACTTATAGTGAGGACCCTGAAATCAGAATCCTTGAAGGGCGTTGGGGTCCATATATATCCTTTAAAAAAGAGAATTTCAAGATTAAAAAAGGTACTGATATACAAACTTTGTCTTTTGATGATTGTAAAACAATTATTGAATCAGAAGGAGTTAAGCCAAAAACAAATAAAAAGCGCATAAAATAATACACTAATAGGCTTGTTGAATAAGTCTTATATTAAGTAAGTCAACTATTTGGTTTTACATGTTAAGCGAACTGATCATCCCAGCTTCAGAGCTGGAAGTAGTTAAGCAATTCATAGGTAGATCGGATCAATTGGGCCAATATCTTAAAAATCAGGCTTGGGATATCGACAACCTGCCTGAAGTAGCTATTTTGGGTATTCCTGAGGGAAGGGGATCAGTGTGCCCTGATGTGGCTCAGGCTCCTGATGCCATCAGGCACCATCTTTATAGCCTTACTGCATTTGCTCCCAATATCAGGATTATAGACATGGGAAATGTTAGGTGTGGAAAAAGTACAAAAGATACTTATGCAGCGATTAAGATGGTTGTCGAAGAATTGTCAGCTTTGAACATACCCGTATTAATATTAGGTGGAAGTCAGGAGGCAACTGTGCCGTTAATTGCAGGATTCAACTCTCATGAATTTAAATTGATCATTGTTGATGACAGGGTTGATAATTCATTTACAGAAAAGAGTCCTGCAGATGAATCATATATCAACAATCTTCCTCAAGGGACATCTTTGACTATAATCGCTGCGCAATCCTATTTTATTGGCCAGAACGATCATGAACTTTTTGCTGAAGGATTTAACGGCGATATCATTACGCTTGGAAATATGAGATCCGATCTAAAAGAGATGGAGCCCATTATCAGAAATTCCAATTTTATTAGCTTCGATTTTGGTTCATTGAAATCGGCTGAGGCACCAGGCCAATATCGGATATCACCCAATGGGTTAACAGGTGAAGAAGCATGTCAAATCTCCTGGTATTCAGGTATTTCCACAGCCCCGGTCTGGTTTGGGATATTTGGTTATTCACCATCATCTGATACCATGACTACCGGTGCAATGATGGCTGCGCAGATTTGTTGGTATTTTTTAAGCGGTGCAACAAAGCTGCTGGATACAGAACCTGTTGATGAAGCCACTGACTTTGAAACTTACCGCGTTGAGGTAGATGGTTTGGATGACCAAATTTCATTTTTGCGCCATCCTGTTTCACACAGGTGGTGGATGGAAGTACCATCAGACGATTGTACAAACTTTCCTGTCAGGATCCCTTGCTCCAAGAAAGATTACCACTCTGCATGTAAAAATAAGATTCCCGATAGATGGTGGAAATATTTCGACAAATTATATTGAGTAAAGTGCTATATTTGTTTATTTTTTGGATTCAACATCAATTTTGACCCTAAAAAATGGATACCTTGCTGCCAATGAACGTTAAAGATAAATATATTACCGGATGGAATAAAATTAATTTGGATAAGGTCCTACTGTTGTGGATATTGCTAAATATTTGTAATTTCGCAGTCAAAGCGCAGCAAGATCCCCAGTTTAGTCAAAACCAATTTAATCAATTGACAGTAAATCCGGGTTTTGCAGGGTCTTCTGGTTTTATAAATCTTTCATTGTTAAATAGATATCAATGGGTAGGTTTTCCGGGTGCCCCGGTTACGATTGTTTTTAATACTGATGGAGAATTTAATCTTATTGGTAAAAATGACGGCTTAGGATTATCAATTATGAGCGACGTTATAGGTTTTGAAAAAAATATTTCGGTTGGATTGAATTATTCGTGGCGAAAAAAAGTTGCAAATGGCACATTAGGTTCAGGAATTTCATTAGGACTAATGAATAAAAACCTAAAACTTGATATGACAGGTATTGATGGAAGCAATTTGGTTAATCTTTCTGATCCGGCTCTTCCAGCAGGTGAGGCTAACGGTGTTCTTGCAGATTTTGGTGCAGGACTTTTTTATCAGCATAAAGATTACTATCTTGGCATTTCTGTTAAACACATCAACCAGCCAATTTTGTCGTTTGATGAATCTGGCAAGTATTCTTTGAGAAGACATTATTATCTGTACGGGGGTAACACAATACATTTAGCCGACGAACGTTTAGTCGCCTTGCCTTCAATATTTTTAAAAACAGATGCTACTACTTGGCAGGCGGACTTAAATTTGACAGTACAGTACGATAATCGGTTTTGGGGTGGATTGGGGTATCGTTTGCAGGATGCAATCATTATATCAATTGGTTCAGAATTGTGGAATGGGATTAGATTTGGTTATTCTTACGACATCAGTACATCTGCATTGTCAAGATATAATGCCGGATCACATGAATTTCTCCTTTCCTATTCTGTATTGCTAAACAAAAAACGCACTCATGCATATAGAAGTGTAAGATTTTTGTAATTTTGGCTTGAAAAAATAGTTGAGCACAACATATTTAAACGAACTATGAAGCGATTGTTTTTCTTAAGTAGTATATCGGCTATTCTCCTGTTAGTCAGTTGCCAAAAAGGCAGTAACGGGGAACTGACAGGTGTGGAAAAACGTGGGAAATATTTTGAACCTTCCCCTCTTGGTATGGCAATGATACCTGGACGGAGTTTCAATATGGGCCCCGGCGATCAGGATGTTGCTTATGCAACCGCACCAACCCGAACAGTTGATTTGGCCACTTTCTGGATGGACGACACCGAAATAACAAATAATGAATATCGGCAGTTCGTATATTGGGTTCGGGATTCGTTAGCCAGGATCATGTTGGCCAATAATGGGTTTCCTGAATATATGATTTCTCAAAACCGTAAGGGGCCTATTGACCCACCGATAATTGATTGGAAGAGGAAGATCAGATGGCTTGATACAAAATATACTGCAGCTCTTGATTCAATGTATTATCTGGGCGATGACAGAATTCTTGGCAAAAAGGAAATGGATCCGCGCAGGTTAAATTATATCTACAACTGGGTTGATCTTCAACAGGCTGCACGTCTTCAGAATGCCTACAATTATACTTCGCAAAGTTATCAGGGAACCGTTGTGGATCTCACCGGTAAGGTAGTACCAATAACCAACCGTTCAAGTTTTGTTATGAGCGAAGTCGTTAATGTGTATCCTGATACTTTGGTTTGGATTCGTGATTTTTCGTATGCTTATAATGAACCGTTGACCAACAGGTATTTCTCACATCCCGGCTATGATGATTACCCGGTAGTTGGGGTCACATGGAAACAAGCCAAAGCTTTCTGTATGTGGCGTACAAATTTTAAAAACTTCAATCTCTCCGAAAGGGGCGATTTTGGAGTTCAGGATTATCGATTGCCATCCGAGGCAGAATGGGAATTGGCCGCAAGGGGTGGATTAAATAATTCAATGTATCCATGGGGAGGGTATTATACCCGTTCCCAGACAGGATGTTTTCTTGCCAATTTTAAACCGATGCGTGGAAATTACAGCGATGATGGCGGGAAAGCTACGGTGCAAGTAGCGACCTATGATCCAAATGGTTATGGGCTTTATGATATGGCAGGTAATGTTGCCGAATGGACGATTTCAGCCTATGATGAATCGACCTATAATTTTATGCATGACTTAAACCCAAATTTTGAACAAAATGCACTACCGACTGATCCCCCGGCTATGAAACGTAAGGTAATCCGTGGAGGTTCGTGGAAAGATATCGCCTATTTTATTCAGGTAGGTACCCGTACATTTGAATACCAGGACACATCAAAATCTTATATTGGTTTTAGGTGTGTCAGATCAACTTTTGGTGATGATTTAAAGTCAAGAAAATAACAACAAACTTAAATTTCGCAATTATGGGAATGGCAGAATTGGCACATTCGGAAAAATGGAAAACCTGGACGAATAGGGTTTATAGCGTTGGTGCCGCAATTGTTTTATTCGGAGCATTGGGAAAATTGCAGCATTGGGAAATTGGTGGGCCTGCTCTTTTCGTGGGTATGTCTATGGAAATATTAATCTTCATGATTTCTGCATTAGAACCACCTTTGGACATACCAACAAAAGGAGATTGGGAAAAGGTGTATCCAAAACTCAAAAAAGGATATGTGCCTATCGATGAACAAAACGAAATGACTGGTAATGGAGTTATGAAAAAGACTACTACAGTTGAAGATGTTTTCAAAAGTGCCGATATTTCATCTGAATTATTGGCCAAAGTAAAAAAAGGACTTCTTGATTTCTCTAAGACTGCCAGCGGAATCGCTGATATATCGAGTGCTACCTTTGCTGCAGGGGAATTTGTTTCAAATTTGAACTCGGCCTCAGAATCAATTATTGCGTTTAAAGAAACCAACAACCGTGCTACTCATTTAATTGAAAATTCGACCACAGACCTTGAAAGATCTACCAAGGAGCTTTCCCAATCTTACGACAAGTCGGCGCAGATCTTAACCAATTCCTCCCGTGACCTTGCCCAGTCGTTCAACGAATCTTCAAAGAAAATAAACGAACAACTTGTTGTTACCGGCAATGAATTAACCAAATCATATAAAGCATTTACCGAATCAGTTAATAAGGATATCAGTACAATTGACGAACATACCAAAGCTTATAGCAGCGGCCTTTCCCATATCAATTCAAGCCTGTCAGCGTTGAATTCATCCTACGAATTGCATCTTCAAAATGTTAAAAAAGTTTCGGATACATCTTCAAAAGCAATTGAAAGTTATTCCAAAATTTCGGAAATTGTCAGCATTTCCCTCGAAGAGGCTCAGAAATACAGGAAACAAACAGAACAATTAAATAAAAACCTCGAAGCACTTAACCACGTCTATGGTAACATGCTCGGAGCTATGAACGTAAAAGGTTAATCCAACCATGGGAACAAAAAACTGTCCGGAAACTCCCCGGCAAAAGATGATCAATGTCATGTACCTCGTACTGACTGCAATGTTGGCACTCAATGTTGACAAGGAGGTATTGAATGCCTTTGCGGCCGTTGATCAAAGTTTTGTGCAAACCATTAAGAATATGGACTCAAAGAACCAGCTTGTTTACAATGATTTTCAAGCAAAAACTGCAGTAAACAAGCAAAAATTTGAAGCCGACTACGAAAAATCGCTTAAAGTAAAAGCCAATGCAGAATCTCTTTATCGGTACATTGATTCATTAAAGGTGATGCTTGTTAAGGCCGTTGACGGTGAAGAAGGTGATATCAATAATATTGTATCAAAAAGTGACCTTAACATCACCCCCAATTTGATGATCAACAAGAAGAACGGCAATAAATTGCGTCTCGCAATTGAAGCATACAGGGATGAGTTGATAGCAGTGATTGATACGACAAGGGCGGGGAAAAGCGTTATAACTTCCATTAATAAAAGCCTTGACACATCCAAACCGGTTACCAAAGACGGTAGTACTCCGACATGGGAGGACAGTAAATTTCTTGGCTATCCTTTAATTGCTGTGATTACTTTAATGTCGAAGATGCAAAGTGACGTCCGAAACGCTGAGGCAGATGTGATTAACTACCTTTCAGGCAAAAAAGACGCTGTAGCTATGAAATTTGATGATTTACAGGCTGTCGTTTTACCAACTTCTACTTATGTCCTTGCTGGCAATGCCTATGAAGCCAGGATTTTCCTTACCGCTGTTGATGCAACAGTTATTCCCGAAGTTTATGTTGGTAACTCAAAATTGCCATTTGATCCAAAATTAAACGCTTCGATCTATAAATTTATCACCTCAAATGATGGTAAATCAAAATACACGGGGCGTATAGATTATAAAAAGCAAGATGGGTCAATTATGTCTCTCCCATTTGAAAGCGAGTACGAGGTGGCAAAACCATCGATGACCGTTTCACCAACAAGAATGAATGTTTTTTATCTTGGTCTTGATAATCCTGTTTCGATTTCTGTACCTGGAATATCTGCTAATAACCTGATCCCTACAATTACCAACGGGACAATTCAAAAAGGGCCAGATGGATATTTTGTGAGGCCAGATAAAATTGGTGTCGATTGTAAAATCACTGTAAGTGCCATGATTGATGGACAATCAAAGGAGATAGGTACGACACCTTTCCGCGTGAAAAAAGTACCCGATCCACTTGCTTATGTTGCAGGTAAAATGGAAGGATTGATTAGTAAATCCGAGTTGCTTGCCCAACAAGGGATTTTTGCTAAGATACCGGATTTTGATTTTGAAATGAAATTTACAGTTCAGTCCTTTTCCGTTTCGACTTCTAAGGGTGGTTTTGTAATTGATGAACCTGCGAAAGGAAACAAGTTTACCAAAGAACAAATAAACCTGTTTAATGCGCTAAATAAAGGAAGTAGATTGTATATCGAGAGCATTGTAGTTAAAGGAGATGACGGTACAACACGTTCTTTACCGCCCATAAATTTTAAAATTAATTAGCAATGAGAGTAAAGGTTTGGCTATTCGTTTCAATTTTGATAGGTTTGGGTTCAGTAGATCAGTTAAATGCCCAGACAAGGGTTGTCGAAAACGCTTACGAAAAAAGTACTACAAAAGAACGTAAGCCTGCTCCGCTGCCTGCGGTAAGGGAAGCTGATGTAGTTTGGTCCAGAACTGTATGGCGACTTATCGATTTGCGTGAAAAAGCTAACCAACAGTTTTATTTTCCCACTCGTGAAATACAGGGTCGAAAAAATCTAATCAGTATTATATTAAAGGGAATTGAGCAAAAAACGATTGCTGCATTTGATGCAAAAACCGATGATGAATTCAAGAAAACCCTTACCTACGCTGAGTCATCGAATGTTTTTGGCGCCGACTCCATGAAAACAGTAAAGACTGTTGATCCGGACACTGGAGTTGAGACTGAAATCAAAGTCAAAAAGGAATTTCCAGCATCTGAAGTTAAGCAAATGATGATTAAAGAAGTGTGGTATTTTGACAAACAAAAGTCAACACTTCAGGTAAGAATTTTGGGTATTTGTCCGATCAGGGTTTTTGTGAGAAATGAGAAAGATCCTAATCCAATCTATGAGCGGAAACAGCTTTTTTGGGTAAATTATCCCGAAATACGAGGATTACTGGCGAAGGAGGAATCGTTAAACGGGTTCAATGGATCAAGAAATTTGAGTTTTGATGACCTGTTCCTGACCAGGCGTTTTGATGGATATATCGTTAAAGAGGAAAACATGTACAACAATAGAAATATTGAATCATATGCAAGTGGAGAATATGCAGCCCAGGAATCGGAAAGGATAAAAAACTCTATTTTCAATTACGAACAGGATCTTTGGGAATATTAGCAATTTGTTTTTAATGGCATTTTTTGTAGAGACGCACGGCCGTGCGTCTCTACACGTTTTATGAAAACAGTGTCCTGATCATTTTTTCAACCCTGTCAATCTGATGGATTTTAATTTCAAATCGGGAAAAATCAACACCTTTGTTGTATTTCGATAGATAAATCTCTTTAAAGCCAAGTTTTTGGGCTTCTGCTATACGCTGTTCGACCCTGTTTACCGGCCTGATCTCACCAGTCAATCCAACCTCCCCTGCAAAAGCAATTTGCTTGTTGATTGCCACATCAAAATTTGACGATAGGATGGCAGCAATAACACTCAGGTCCATCGCGGGGTCATCGACCCTTAAACCACCTGCAATATTCAAAAAAACATCCTTGGTCATCAATTTAAAACCTGCTCTTTTTTCAAGGACCGCTAGTAACATGTTCATCCGGCGGAGGTCGAACCCTGTAGCCGACCGTTGAGGGTTGCCGTAGGCTGCAGAGCTGACCAGTGCTTGAACCTCGATTAAAAATGAGCGCAGCCCTTCCATTGTTGCCGCAGTAGCTGTGCCACTCAACCCATCGTTATGTGACGACAACAGCATTTCCGACGGATTAGCCACTTCGTGCAGCCCGTCCTGCCGCATCTCGAATATCCCCAATTCAGAAGTTGACCCAAAACGGTTTTTCACCGAACGCAATATCCTGTAAAGGTAGTTTCTGTCCCCTTCAAACTGAAGCACCGTATCAACAATATGCTCCAGTACTTTGGGTCCTGCCAGACTACCCTCTTTGTTAATATGACCAATCAATATGACCGCAATCTGGTTCAATTTGGCAACCTTCATGATTCCTACTGTACATTCCCTGATTTGGGTCACACTTCCAGGCGACGACTCAGCCATTTCAGTTGCAACCGTCTGGATTGAGTCGATAATTACAAGATCGGGTTTTTCGCGCTCGATATGGGACAATATCGTTTCAAGTAATGTCTCGCACAAAAACAAGCACCCCGATTGTTTCCCTGCCAAACGGATTGCCCTCATTTTTAATTGTTGCAAACTCTCTTCACCTGAAATGTATAAGACCTTCAACTGTGTCATTTGCAATGCAATCTGAAGCACAAGTGTCGATTTGCCAATTCCAGGTTCACCGCCTAAAAGGATCAAGCCACCTGGAACAATGCCGCCTCCAATGACCCTATCGAATTCGTTGTTCCCCGTTACGATCCTTGATTGTTTGTCCAGATCAATTTCTGAGAGGAGAAGTGGTTTCAGGTTTCCTTTTACCAAAGAACTGTTGCTTTTCCTTTCTAATACCAGCTCCTCCACAAAGGTGTTCCATTCACCGCATGAGGTGCATTTGCCAACCCATTTGGGGGATTGAATGCCGCAATTCTGACAAACAAAAGTGGTTTTAGCTTTTGACACTTGAGGATTGTTTTTAATCTAAAAGTCTATTTGTATCGGTATCAGGAAAGATAATTCGTGGTTTAAAGTTTTTTGCCTCCTCAAAATCCATCGAGGCATATGAAACAATGATGATAATGTCCCCAACAGAAACTTTGCGTGCCGCAGGTCCGTTCAGGATGATTTCGCCTTTACCACGTTCCCCCCTTATAACATAGGTTTCCAAACGTTCCCCATTATTGACATCAAGAACCTGAACCTTTTCATTTTCAATCAGATTGGCTCCATCCATCAGGTCTTCATCAATTGTTATGCTTCCCACATATTGAAGGTCGGCACCTGTAATTGTAACTCGGTGAATTTTGGATTTACAAACTTCTATGAACATTGCTGCTTAATTTAGATGTCAAAAATAATGTTATCGATCAACCGTATTTTTCCGGCAAAAACTGCGATGCACCCAATTTTACCCCCGGGAGCGTCCCAACTTTCAATAGGCGATAAATACCTTTCATCAACTAGTTCAAAATACTCGACTACCAGTAAATTGGAGTTATTTATTTGATTTGTGACGTATTCCTTAACCTGATCCACCGATTTGGTGCGGGCGAGCATAGAGGCCTCAATTAAGGTTTTATAAATCAATGGGGCACATTCACGATATTGTGGAAGTAATAACCTATTTCTTGAACTCATTGCCAGGCCATCAGATTCACGGATGATTTCACATGGTACAATATCAATAGGATATTTCATCTGGCGCACAAGCTCCTTTACTATTGCCAATTGCTGAAAATCTTTCTGACCGAAAAAGGCTTTATCAGGTTCAACGATTTCAAAGAGTTTGCTGACCACCTGGGCCACTCCGTTGAAATGTCCAGGTCTGAACCGACCCTCCATCACAGTTTCAAGATTTCCGAAATCAAACCTGCGGTTATCTGGAACAGGATAAATTTCCGCGACCAGTGGTGAGAAAACACAATCACAATGTTTGCCCGAAAGCAGTTTCATGTCCGATTCGAGTGTCCTTGGGTAATTGGCAAGATCAGATGGGTCATTAAACTGGGTAGGATTGACGAAAATTGAAACAACTACGATGTCGCACAGTACTCCTGCCTTTTCAACAAGTGATAAATGCCCTTCGTGAAGGGCACCCATAGTAGGAACAAATCCTATTGTTAAACCTTTTGTTCGCCAGACTCGCAGAGCCTCCTTAAGAGATGAAATTGTAGTATAAAGTTCCATTTATTGATAAACTAAATGCAAAGTAACAAAAAATGTGAACACGATGAAAGGTATTTGTTTAACTTCAATGACCAAACTTTAACATGCCAAGGTTACTTATTAATAAGCGGCTTGCGAAATGATTGAATATTCAGGATATTTTATATATTTTTGCAAAATATTTAAGTTGTGGCAATGGAAAAGAAGAAGGTTTTATTTATCTCGCAGGAAATCACTCCCTATCTACCTGAATCTGAGATTTCTGAGATTGGAAGATACCTTCCGCAAGGTATCCAGGAAAGAGGAAAAGAAATCCGCACATTTATGCCCCGTTTCGGATGTGTCAATGAGAGGAGGAACCAGCTTCATGAAGTGATCCGTCTTTCCGGTATGAATTTGGTTATTAACGACAATGATCATCCGTTGATTATTAAGGTGGCATCAATACAGGCGGCTCGCATGCAGGTCTATTTTATTGATAATGAGGACTATTTTCAGCGTAAATTTACTATCGCGAACGATGAGGGAATAGAATTCGACGATAACGATGAAAGGGCAATTTTCTTTGCCAGGGGCGTATTGGAAACGGTTATTAAGCTGCGCTGGTCACCCGATATTATCCATTGTCATGGTTGGTTTACAGGAATGGTACCCTTATTTGTCAAAAGAACTTACAAGGATAATCCTCTCTTCGCCAATGCAAAGATAATTTATACTGTTTACGAAGACCATTACAATAGTCCTTTGAACAGCACAATGGCTCAAAAAATCGCAGAGGACGGAATCGATATAAATGAAATTTCTGTTATCAAAGATCCAAATTTTGTCAATTTTGGTAAGATGGCAATTGATTATTCCGACGCAACTACAAAGGGGAGTGAAAGCATCAATAAGGAATTGGAGGATTATATGAAAGCTTCGGGTAAACCGTTTCTCGATTATCAGTCGAAGGAGTCTTACATTAATTCCTACTTTGATTTTTACAATATTTTTTAATAATTTGCGCTGATTTTACTAAAAGTATAACACATTGAAAGATAGATATTTAGATTTTAAGAACTTGATTGGGGCAATTCTTTTGTTTTCTGTTCTGATTTGGGGGTGTAAGAAGGGTGACCAAACCCTCGGGATTAATATGTTGCCCGGTGTAAAAGTTTTGGAAACAAAATATTATAAGGATATATCCTCTATTTCCACTAATCCATATTCCGATACTAAAATAAGGGTTGACCGTCCAAAATACAATTTATTGGGGAGCTTCAATGATCCATTGTTTGGGCGTACGGATGCATCTTTTGCGGCTCAGTTCAGGCTTCCATATCATCCCGATTATGATGCAAATTCCTCTATCGATTCGATTGTATTAAGGATGTATTATAAGATTATTTACGGAGATACGGTTAGTGCTCAGGGCTTTAAAGTTTATGAATTAGCCAATACCCTGAATTATGACGCCAAGTATTTATCATCGTTCAATATAAAAACCCTTGCATCTGCAGAACCACTTGGAAGTGGAAGTTTTATCCCAAAATTAAGGATGGATTCTACGTTGGCGGACACGACACAGCAGGTGATCAGTGTCAGGTTAAGCAATTCCTTTGGCACCCGCCTACTTGGTATCGACTCTTTGAAGATGATCAGTAATGATGTGTTCACCAATATTTTTAAGGGTTTATACGTGGAGACAGCACCAATCAGCCGGAAGGGTACTTTGGTCAGTATTGACCCTAACTCCTCTTCGTTGGTTTTGTATTACCATAGTACATTGAAAGATACACTAGGTTTTGCTTACCGGATCTCGAAAAACTCTGCCAATGTTGCTGGTTATACCCATGATTATTCACATGCAAGGTTCAAGCAGTTTTTGGATACTCAAACAAGTACCGATTCATTGATTTATGTACAGCCTACAGGGGGAATCAGGACAAAAATATTGGTGCCAGCACTTTCCAAATGGCAGGATTCCACAAATTATATTATCAATAAGGCCACTCTTATCATCCATGCTGATACAATTATGAGCGATTACAGGCGATATGCAATGCCCGACAGGTTGTACCTTAAAGTGATTACCGATACTGGTGATGAGGAATTTCCAAAAGACAGTGAACTTTCCAGTACTTATTATGGTGGATTTTATGATGCTACCTCTTCCACTTATTCGTTTAATGTGACACAGCATTTGCAGAAGCTGATGAAAGGGTTGAATACTGATGGCACACCAATGCACAATAATGGTTTTTATCTTGTTTCTACTGAGCGCAACTTTTCAGGGAAAAGAGTTGTGTTGAAAGGGGCGAAAAGTGCTTTACCAATTGAATTTAGTGTAACTTACACACGTTACAAATAATAAAATCTGAAAAGATTGGCAAATAAATTAATCTATCTGGTAATTATTGTCATTGGTTATCTTTCTTTTTTCGTCTCGTGTGCCAATATCGGTATGCCCCGTGGCGGACTAAAAGATACGATTCCTCCTTTTATTGTACGAAGTATTCCATCCTTTAATCAGACGAATTTTACTGAACAGAAAGTTCGGCTAAACTTTAACGAATTTGTTGTAGTTGAAGGATTTAACGAGAAGTTTGTTGTTTCGCCACCAACGACCAAACGACCTGTTTTCAGGACAAAAGGAAAGTCGTTGATTATTGATCTGAATGAGAAGTTAAAACCCAATACGACCTATTCGCTTGACTTAAAAGATGCGATCTCTGACAACAACGAAAGAAATCCATTAAGGAACCTGAGACTTGCATTTTCGACAGGCCCCAAGCTTGACTCCCTGCGTATCGTAGGATTTGTAAAAGATGCCTTTAACCTCGAACCTGTTGCCAACTCCTATGTTTTTTTGTATAAAGGGCGTTCGGATACATTGGTTTATACAACAAAGCCTGATTTCATTGCCAAAACTGACAAACAAGGGTTTTTCGCAGTCACAAATCTCCCTGCCGATACTTTTCAGGTTTATGGCATTAGCGACCTCGACAATAACCGTAAGTTCACACCAGGTGCAGACTCAATCTCCTTTATTGACAATCTTGTGATTCCTTCGGCTAAATTCCTTGCCGGAAGGGATACTCTA
>JBAXWR010000183.1:0-14487 GCA_037128295.1 Mariniphaga sp. | reverse complement strand
AAGGCGAAGGCGTAGTTAAAATTGAGATGCAGTTCATGGCTGATTTATTTCTTCCATCACTCTCCAATTCGCTCATCCTCGCCATCCGTAATTCATTAAGGAACAGCAAGCGGTTAACTGTCACCATATTGGCTATGGCACTGGGTGTTGCCATTTTTAGTACCGGGTTTAATGTCAGGCAATCGCTGTGGAACCTCCTTTCAGGATTAAAGAACGAAATGCGCTACGATGTCCAGGTTGCTTTGAACAATCCGATTTCAAAAGACGAAGCCATCCAATGGTTCAAATCGTTGGACAATGTGAAAGAGGTAGAAACCTGGCTGGGTGGCCGTGGCGAAATCCAGTCCAAGGTGATCTCGACCGACAATGGCGCAGGGATTATCGCGCTTCCAAGGGACACAAAGCTGCTTCAACTGAGGATCAACAAAGGGAGGTGGATCAGCAAATCATCCGATTTTGAAGTGGTGCTGAACCAGCAAGCCATGGCAGTTTATAAGAATCCAGCCATAGGTTCCACCTTACTTGTGACAGTTGGAAACAAAAATGTCAATGCAAAACTGGTTGGTGTGACCGAACAATTTGAAAGGGCAAAAATCTATGTCGATCTTGAGCAGTACAATGCCATTTTCAATCCTGACCAATTGGTGAATACCCTGATTTTTGTAGCCAAACAGAACGATTATGCGAAGGTCATTGAATTGAAAAAAGAGATTGAAAAATCAATTTCCAACTCCGACCTGCATGTGCTTTATGTGATGTCTCAAGCCGAACGGGTGAAGATTATTTACGACCATTTGAACATCATCCTGACCACCATTGTGTTGCTGTCGTTCCTGGTATTGGTCGTGAGTGCGATCGGAATGGCTTCTGCTACAGGGATCAACATCATGGAACGAACCAGGGAGATCGGTGTGATGCGGGCGATTGGAGCCACACCGAAGAAGATCTATTCACTGTTTGTCATGGAAGGGATGATTACCAGTTGGTTGAGTATCCTGTTCGGTTTATTGCTCTCGTGGCCTTTGAGCAAAGTGGCTGCCGTTTTCTTCGGAAATTTAATGTTGGGCAAGGAAGCAATCCTTCAAAGCGCCTTTAGCCTGTCGGGTTTTTTGATCACCTTTGCAGTAACGATCCTTTTTGGTTGGATGGCAAACCGGATCCCTGCAAAATCAGCAATCGATGTACCCACCCACAAAGCATTGTCGTACGAATAAATAGAATTAAAAATGAAGCAATTAAAAATGAAACAATTAATATTAATCCTAACAGGTGTACTGCTTTTTCTTACACCTGATATAACTGCACAAACCTCAAAATCAATGGGTTCGTTAACCTTCAAGATATCAGGATTTGCCGAGGATGAGGGGCAGGTATTGGTACAATTGTTCCGCAAGGAGGATAAAGTTCCGGCAAATCCATTCAGGCTGGTAATAGCAAAAATTACCAATCGGGAAGCCATTGTGGTCGTTGACAGTCTGTTGTATGGCGAATATGGGGCCATTGTCGTCCATGACAAAAACGGCAATGGGCACATCGACCATCGCTGGGGCATTCCAGCCGAACCGTTGGGATACACAAACAATTGGAAATTGTCCTATTTTTCAGGTATGCCGACTTTCAATAAACTTAAATTTACTTTCAATGAGTCAACAAGCCAATACAGTATTAAAATGAAGGAATGAAAAACGTTTTGACCAGGCTCTTAATAATCGTTGAGTTTTTTTAATTTTACAAAAAAAGATTATGGACTTACAAACTCGTAAAATAACCTTTGTTCAGGAGTTCCTTCGGTTGCAAAACGAAGAGATTATCAGTGGATTGGAGAAATTTCTCAGGAATAAAAAAGCAGAACAATTCGAGCAAACATTGAAACCAATGAGCATCGAACAATTTAATTTGGAAATTGACCAGTCGATGAAAGATTCCGATGAAGGTCGGATTATTTCTGCCATGGACCTGAAGGAAAAAGTAAAAAAATGGTAATGGAAGTTTATTGGACTCAGTTTGCAGAAGGCAAACTTGAGGATATTTATTTGTATTACAGCGAAAAAGCCAGTGAGAAAATGGCAACTCGCTTAGTAAATGAAATAATCAATAGATCATTAGAATTAGAGAAAAGTCCCCACATTGGTCAGAAGGAATTACTTTTGACTGGCAGGCTGCAAGAATTCCGATATTTAGTCTTCAAAAGTTATAAGATAATATACTTCATAAACCATACAAAAAGAAGGATTGAAATCGTAAACCTGTTTGATTGCAGGCAGAACCCACAAAAAATAAACGAAATTTAGAGTAAGTAAGTGGAGCGTTTAATCAATGTCTGAGAAAAACACGAAACCCCTGCAAAACATCCTTATCTTTGCGGCTCAAGCAAGATGTGATCGCAATGGAGGATAGGACGGAACAAAAAGAGAGATTGACCGAGGCAGAAATAAACAACTGTATCACGGTTTTGGAACATTTACTTCACAACGGCGATCAACTGATCCATTTAACCGAAGAGCAACGCCTCAAGCTGATGAAAGCTGCAGGACAAATTACAAGGCCCCACAAAGCCGAAATTTACAAGCGTAACAAAAGTGTAAAGGTTGCCCGGAGGCAAGGGGAAATTGCCGATAACCGCAAGGCCCGTGCCGCTACGAGCATCCGGAGCGCACGGACAGCAAGTGTGTTTGAAGCACCTGCCCAAATTGCCCTTCCGGCACCTGATGTTGCCAGGGAGAAACACTATCTTTCGTCGGAACAAAATTGCTATGTCTGCAAAAAGCTATACACCGAGATCCTTCATTTCTACGATTCGATGTGTACAGCTTGTGGCGACCTGAACTATGCGAAGCGGTTCCAAACCTGCGACATGACCGATCAGGTGGCATTGATTACCGGATCAAGGCTCAAGATTGGATACCATGCCACGTTGATGATGCTGCGCTCGGGTGCCACGGTGATCGCGACCACCCGCTTTCCGGCAGATTCGGCGATCCGGTTTGCCAAAGAAAAAGACTTTACCGATTGGAGTCACCGACTCCATATTTACGGTCTCGACTTAAGGCATATCCCAAGTGTGGAGTTGTTTGCCACTTACGTGGAACAGAAATACCAAAGACTTGATATACTGATCAATAACGCAGCTCAAACCGTCCGGCGGCCTGCGGGTTTCTATGCCCATTTAATGGGCAATGAACTGCTCCCACATCATGAACATTCAAATGATGTTCAACTGTTGCTCTCACATCACCAACAGTGTTTGAAGGAGATTGAGAGTTTTAATCCTGAAGGACCCGGATCGGAAAAAGGATTGGCGGTAACCTGGAATGGACAAATACCGGGAATCGGCATCAGGGCATCGGCACAACTTTCGCAAGTCCCTTACAAATTCGACAACTCCATTGAAGCACGGGAAGTATTCCCGGAAGGTAAATTGGATGCCGATCTTCAGCAGGTCGATTTACGAAAAACAAATAGCTGGCGTCTCAGGCTCGGACAAATCGAAACCCTCGAAATGGTGGAGGTTCAGTTGGTGAATTCAATCGCCCCATTCGTGCTTTGCAATCGTCTGACCGAATTGATGCGGAAAGACTATACCGGTAAGAAGCATGTTGTCAATGTGTCTGCCATGGAAGGAAAGTTTCACGGTTTTACCAAAGCCGACCGCCATCCACATACCAACATGGCGAAAGCGGCCCTCAACATGATGACCCATACTGCTGCGAGCGACCTTGCCAAAGATGGCATTTTTATGAACGCTGTAGATACAGGATGGGTCACTGATGAAGATCCTGCGGAATTGGCAAAACACAAACAACAGGTCCACGATTTTCAGCCACCGTTGGATATCGTTGACGGTGCAGCTCGTGTTTGCGATCCGTTTATCGATGGCGCAAACACAGGCAAACACTGGAGTGGAAAATTCTTGAAAGACTATTTTCCAATAAGTTGGTAATGAGAGGAATGAAGAATTGAAGGAATTAAGGAATGAAAAAAGTTGTCTGATCTTTGTTGAAGTTAAGATTGATTATTGATAAAACGGATACATTCTCTGAGTAATAATCATTGATCTATTTTTTAATAACCTTTAAATTAGATGGTGTAGTCGTACATATTGAAGCAAAATGATTGTTTTACCGTCCTTTATTTCGGCTGACTCAATCATTTTAAGTGCTTTATCAATATTTATCTCAAGAACCTCGATATCTTCTTCATTTTCAACACCACCACCATTTGTAACTTTTAACTCTTTTGAATATTCAGCAACAAAAAAAGATAAAATTCCAGTTACATATCCAGGTGCCATATAGGCTTCAAATATCTTTTGAACGTTGGATATTTTATACCCCAATTCCTCTTCTGTTTCACGTTTAATGCATTCTTCGGCATTTTCGCTGTCCAAAAAACCAGCACATGCCTCAATGAGCATTCCCGATTTATTGCCGGTCAGGAATGTTGGAAGTCTGAATTGCTTCGACAGGATAACCGTTTTTTGGACCCTATTGAAGAGCAGAATTGTCGCCCCATCTCTTTTGTTATAGATTTCACTGCTTTGAGTCTGAACGGTGCCATCTTTTTTTTGAAACTCAAAAGTGACGTTGCTTAATATATGGCAGTTATCAGATAAAATCTCGGTTTTGAGAACTCTTACTTTCTCAGTCATTTGTGTGAATTTTTAAAAGTGGTTAAAATTGGCCTAATGGATGGTTTAAATAGTTAAAGGATAAGTTATTGCTGCTCGACTAATTGCGCTTTGGTATAATAATGATTAAAACTGTTTATGATATTTACAATCTGAGCGTTATCCTTGGTTTTACTTAATCTGTTGATTAGCCACTCCTTTCTGAGATAGAAATTATCATACGCCTTATTTACAAAATGATTGATTTCAGTCGAGGTGAAATTCTCATATGAAACCACTGAACTATCGAAATTGGCCTTGTAATTCATTAAATCTTTGGTTATCAAGCAATCCAAACTTGTGACCATTTTTAAAAATTCTGTACCTGGTAAAGGTGTCGCTGTCGAAAACAATGCCCAATCAGGATCCAATTCAATTGCAAATTGGATTGTTTCTTCCGCTTCTTCCCTGGTCTCTCCCGGTATTCCGAACATAAAATATCCCACCGACCACAATCCGCTTTCCTTTATCAGGCTAAATGCCTTTCTTATATCTTCTTTGGTCTCACTTTTCTTCATGATCCCAAGAACCCTTTCAGAACCACTCTCTATACCAAGAGACAACTCAGTGCAACCAGCCATTTTCATCCACTCCACACTCTCTTTGTCAAGGTTATCCGCTCTGACCCTGGCTCTCCAGGTAATATCCAGTTCTTCCTTAATAAGTTCCTGGCAAATCTCAATCACTCGTTTTTTGTTCGCATTAAAATTTGCATCATAAAATACAATATGCTTGATTTGAAATTCGTTACGCAATAATCTGATCTCTTTTACGATACTTTTAGCGGACCTGCTTCTGAATGTATGTCCGTAAATTACGGGATCGGCACAATAGATGCAACTATTCGGGCACCCTCTACTTGTCATCATCGTGATAACCTTTTCTGTGCTACCGCTTTCAAAATACTTTTCAAGTGGGAGTAAATCATAGGCTGGAAATGGAAGATCATCTAAATTTTTAATCTTTGGTGTCACCGGATGAATGAAAAGAGAATCTCCTTTTTTGAAAACTAATCCCTCAACTTTTTCAGGAAATGTCACAGATTTATAAAGACTTATTTGATTCACAAATTCAACTATTGAATATTCGGCTTCCCCTCTAAAAACAAAATCAACAGGTAAACCATGACTGAAAAAATCTTCCGGGAACAGCGTCGCATGAGGTCCACCAATTATTATTAACGATTTCGGAAAATTATTTTTCAGCGTTAGAATACACTCTTTAACATATCTGTGAATTGGAGAAGTGCCAAAAACACCGATGATATCAGGTTTGAAAACTGCAATCGACTCAAGTTGTTCATCCAAGGTTGACCTTATTGCTTCTAAATCCAATATTTTTACTTGTTGTTTATTAAAGCGCAGCATATTAGCCAGCAATGCCATACCCAAAGGAGGAGATAGTTTATTTACCTTATATCTGTAATTTTCCTCATAATATCTTGGATTGATAAATAATATGTTCATAAAGTATAATTCTTTGTAAATGAATTCATGACAGATTGAAAATTGCAGTTAAAAACATATTCATAAATTAAATTATTTTTTTTAATTATGCTGAACAAAGGTATCAATAAAATATCGGAATTAAAATAAGGTTTTACCCATAACTGGCTTGAATCCTATTATATTTCTAACCTATTTAAGAACTGGAACTGCTACTTGGATTAGGCAAATACAAGCCAACAATTTTGATGGCCAGGTAGAAGGTGTGACCACAACAATGGATTGGTATATTTTGTCGTACCGGATTGATAACTTTGAATCCATGGAATGACTATTCTTACAAATAAAAGAAGCGACTATAAAGCAACGACTCAATCAATCATTATAGAGACCGTTCATTGAACTGATGCAAATATTAGAGTCAATGTTTGGCGAAATCGATAGACAAGACCTATTTGAAAGAGTTTTTCAGGATCCGGAAGTAATTGGGAATCTTACTAAGCTATTTAAATGATATTGATATAGCCGAAGCTGTTTGAATAAAAATATAAAACATTTAGCAATTATAATTACGATCCAAAACATCAATTAAAAAGTATAACAGTTCGCAGATCCTCATTTATACTATCGAGAGTGGTGAAAAGAAATTATAAGTACGCTTAGGAGTTGAAACTGTACGGTTACTCTAAAACTAATGGCAGATCTTTTTCAAACAAAGGTTCCCAACATAATTATGCATCCGAGAAATATATTTGAAGAAGGGGAATTAGAGCTAGGGGCAACTATTTAGCATTTCTTAAAAGTTCGTCCCTAAGGCTTCAGTAGGGTATATCGCAGTTTAGGATAATCCGGATCATGTTGACCTCATGTTTTCAATTTATTCCTTAGGACTTTAGTCATTGGTGGCCACGAAACCCTAAATACGAAAATGTAATTTTCATGTTTGTTTCATTAGCCCTTCTGCCATAATGAAATTTGTCTAAAAATATCTTAGATTTATTCTTGACAATTTAGATGAATTGCAATGATATCTGTTGATATTTAGAACCTTACCGGTAAATAAAAATAAATTGAGATGAAGAATTATATATTGTTTCTGACTTTTCTAATAGTTTGTATATCATCTAGCTATGGGCAAGTCCCAAAAGATTCTGTCACGATAGAATATTCCCGTGGAAGATACCTTTTATACCAAGGACCTAAGACTCTTACAATGAATGATATCGTTAAAATTTTTCAATCCGATGAACAAGCCTTTAAAGAAATATAGTCGGCACGGGTAACCAACGCATATGCGACCATTATCATGGGTGCAGGGGCTATGATGATCGGTTGGCCGATCGGAAATTTAATAGATGGCTTAACAATGCAATTCTAAAGCACATGAAAAAACAACTCCTTACTATAATTGCCTTATATATAGTTTTTTGATTATTTGGTCAGAATTTTGCCAATTCTGCTTAATCTTACGATCCCGCAACCATTTTGCAGAAAGGTGTAGTGGCAGGGAAGAATATCGAACGGCAATTTACGGATTCCAAAATATATCCCGGAACACAACGGACATATTGGATTTATATCCCGGCAGGTTATAAGGCTGAAAAACCGGCTTGTCTTTATGTTTGCATGGACGGGATCCAGTTCAACGCCACCACGGTTTTTGAAAACGAACCGGCAGCCGCCAGTTGCCAACCGCTAGCCGCTATTCCACTCCAAACTGTATCCCCGGTGTGAACTCGACCTGAAATTTCCCCTGCTCATCAGCATAAATCATATAAGCCTGTAATTCTGGGTGCTGCTTGAGCATTTTGCGCGCACCTTCCAAGCCTAAAACCATCAGTCCAGTGTCGTAACCATCAGCAGTAAGGGCATCATCTGCGATCACAGTAACGCTAAGCAGATTATTGCGATAAGGATAACCGGTGTGGGGATCGATAATATGGGAGTATTTTATGCCATTTTCCTCGAAAAACTTACGATAATTACCTGACGTTGTAACTGCTTTATTATCAAGAAGTATAACTGTCTGGAGGTCTTCGCCGGCTACCATATTTCCTTCGGTGGGTTTGTCAAGACCGATACGCCAGATTTCCCCTTTCGGGTTTTTACCCTTTGTGCGGACCTCCCCACCAATCTCAACCATGAAATTCCGGATCCCCATCTGCTCAAAAAAATGATAAACCACATCGACAGCATAACCCTGAGCAATAGAATTGACATCAATTTTGATTCCTGGAAGCTCTTTCACCAATTTTCTCCCTTCCAATCTTATTTTATTCATCCCGATATACTGCATCAGGCTATCTATTCTGGATGAGTCGATTACAGCTTTTTTCTCCGCACCAAATCCCCAGGCATTCACAAGCGGACCAACAGTCAGGTCAAAATCACCTTTTGTTTCCCTGTTCACCTCCAGCGATTTCTTATAAACCTCGATGAACATATCATCAACCTCAACTGTAGGATCATTTTTGTTAATGCGCGAAACAATGGAATTTGGGATATACTCAGAAAATGTAAGATCGAAGTTTTTAAAAATAGAATCAATCGCTTCTTTGAAATTAAGATTGGCTTTGTCTTCGTAAGTGATGTGATAAGTTGTTCCCTGGGTAAATCCTGAAATCTTGCGGTAATTGGCTGGTTTATCGGTGCCGCAGCCCAAAAAGAGGAAAATGAGTGCGATGCAAGTAATTATTAGTGCTTTCATTATGTAATTGATATACAAATACTTATATTATAGCATAAAGATTAAAACCCACATTTCAATTTGGGTCATTTAAAGTCGGACAAAAATAGAAATCTTGTCAAACTATTTGTTATGTTTGAAGCAACAATCTTCTCGGTTGGTTTCATTTAATAATTAAATAGTTATGGCATTAATACCAATTTTGGCAATCATCGTGGTAATACTTTTATCAGGATTGCGCATCGCACAGGAATATCAGCGCTCTATTGTTTTCAGGCTGGGACGCTTTCAGTCGATTAAAGGACCTGGACTTTACTGGATTATTCCAATGATCGAAACACAGCAGAGAGTTGACATCAGAACCAAAACCGTTGACCTTGAACAACAGGAAACGATCACAAAGGACAGTGTAACGATTAAAGTAAATGCGGTGCTTTGGTTTAAAATTACAAATCCTGAGAATGCCATCATCAAAGTGGCCGATTATAACAAGGCTGTTTATCAGTTTTCTGTTACAGCCTTGCGGAATATTATTGGCCAACATACACTCGATGAGGTATTAAGGGAACGCGAACAGATCAATGGCACACTTCAGAAAATTGTGGATTCTACAACTGAGCCGTGGGGTATTAAGATCGAAATGGTCGAGATGAAAGATGTGGAGATTCCTGAGGCTATGCAAAGAGCCATGGCCCGCGAGGCAGAAGCAATCAGGGAGAAAAGGGCAAGAATCGTTAAGGCTGAAGCGGAATTGGAAGCTTCAATAAAGCTCACGCAAGGTGCCAAAGAGATGGAAGGAAGCCCGATTGCGCTTGAGTTAAGGCGGATGCAAATGTTATCTGAAATTGGCATTGACAATAATACTACCACAGTCATACTGATGCCTTCTGATTTTACAAATGCAGCAAGAAGTTTTACAGAACTTGTAACGAAAAAGAGTATTGAAAATTGAAAGGCGGCTTTATCCTGATCAATGGCAGGTTCTTTCGCGAAAACGAACCGGTGTTTTCCGGGATCGACCTTGGTCGCCTCAACAATGGCGTGACTGAATCGTTTCGTGCTGAGAACAATATGGTTTTATTTGCTGATGCAAATTATAATTTTCTAATCAATTCGCTGAAATCCATTCATATACCTCCACCTAACGACTGGACACTTTCGCGTTTTACTGGTGATGTATCGAGGTTGTTGAACAAGAACCATTTTTACCAGGCAGCAAAAGTAGTTGTTCAGTTTTTCCCAGGGTCAGGTGGAACAGATTACCTCCTTTTTGCAGAGGAGTTGCATCGTGGATTTTATCCTGTCAATGATACGGTATTGTTGATGGATTTTTATAGTGACGGTTCAAAAGCATCTACGGCAAATTTTGCTTTTGAACCGGCAAACCGTTATTTATGGACTGCCGCAAAACGGATAGCCCAGAATTTGTCGAAACATAACCTCATTCTGTTGAACCACGAAGATTGGGCTTGTGAAACAATCGGTGGCAGTTTTGGGTACATTAAGGATGGAATAGCTATATTTCCTTCACCCAGACTTCAAGGTTACAGGCCTCCAATTATGGCCGTTGTGATCGATTGTGCCCGGCAAGCCGGATTGAAAATTCTTCAAAAGACTGATATTGGACGTGATGATTTGATTCAGGCTGATGAATTATTTCTGATTGACAATTGTTTAGGTGTCCAGTTGGTACTAGGGCTTGGCAACGAAAGGTATTATACCACAAAAAGCACATCTATTGCTATAAAATTAAGCGAGGTTGCCCAAAAAGACATAACCTGAGACCTTTTTTTCTGTCCTAAATTTGGGATCAATAGTTCCACATCACAAAAGTGTCCATTTCCGTACAGCTTCTTATTCAAATACCGTACAATATAGTATTTCAGTTATTTCTAAATATTTCCATATATTTCTATATTTCAATCATATATGAATCTTGGCACGATTGCTGTCTATTGTTGTCTGAAAACGATTCACAAACTTTAAAAAGACAACAAAATGAAAACGATCAGCAACAAAATGGGAAAATTGATGAGAACGATGTTAGCATCACTGGTTATACTGATTTCCTACACAGGCATTTCAAAAGCAGAAGCAGCAAAAAAGGCAAGTAATTCAGTAAATCTTGCTGGCAAGAGTATCAGCCATGAGCCAATTACAAAATCTGAAGAATGGGCATCAGACATGACAGCCGGATGGGCTCTTCATTTGATCAAACACAGCAAATTGTACTAATGTTTCTTGCAACTAGCAGCTTGCGACTGGCAACGTTCAAACTTAAAAGATTTCCTTAATATGATAGTTGAATTAGCTTACAAGATATTGATTAACTGCATTCTGATTGGTATCCTACAAACAGTTTTTTTAAGCAGGTTTTTCTTTGAACGACAGCTAGCCGCCAGTATCCAGCCGCCAGCAGCAGACAAAGAACGAAAAACTTCTTAGCTCAGAATATCCCATACAGCGCATACTCAGCAGTATTGCAAAACACCTGGCTGTAAATATAAAATCCCGGTCTGTTGGTTTCGATCTTGCGGTTCAATTGTAAAACAGGGTGACCGGGTCCTACCTTAAAATATTCCATTAGCCTCTCGTCTGCAACAATCGAAAGGAGTTTTTGCTCGCCACCTTTCACCTCCACCTGATAGTATTTGCGCAAAACATCAAAAAGCGATTTATTCTCAAAATTTCGGGAAGTAAACCTTGGAAGGTTAATATTGGGGATCATCGTAATGTCGAAAAAAACGGGTTTATTGTTCACCAACCGAAGCCGTTCCATATAGATACATCCCGATTCGACTTCCCGCTGGTTCAATGGGAATGTAAAAGCCTCCTGCCAATTCCTGATTTCCGGTTTGATCACAATATGTGTCAACAAATTGTCCTGTCCAATGGCAGAAGTAGTTCCTGTCAGAGAAAGTATTCCGACACCTTTCGGCACACCTTTTACGATACTCCCTTTTCCCTGATGTCTTACAATATACCCTTCATTGACCAGCCTGTCAAGGGCTTTCCTGATTGTTGGCCTTGTCACCTTGTGAACCGTACACAGCTCATTTTCAGAAGGAAGCAAGTCTCCTTCGTGAAAAACGCCTTCCGTAATATGGGAACGTAAGATCTCATATACTTTCCGGTGTTGCGGAATTACAATATTTTGTGGCATATATTCTACTCCCCATTAATTAAACAGTGTGCAAAAATAGTAAAAGTTTTGACAAAAATAAATATTTGTATATACATTAGATTTTTCTTAGAAAAATTTAATTCTTTGTATTTCAATTATATATATCCATATTTCAATTTATTTCAAATATTTCACCTATTTTACTTGTAAATACAAGTTGAAAGGAATATCTTTGCAAAAAATTTATTTCTATGGCTACAGTTGTGATTATGCCTAAGCAAGGGCAATCTGTTGAAAGTTGTATCATTACAGAATGGAATAAGAAAAAGGGCGATAAGGTTACGAAAGGAGAAATCCTGTTTGCCTACGAAACCGACAAAGCCTCTTTTGAAGAAGAAGCCGATGTGGATGGAATCCTTCTCGACCTTTTTTATGAAGTTGGTGACGAAGTCCCGGTACTTACCAATGTATGTGTGATTGGTGAAATGGGCGAACCTACCGATGAATATCGCCCCGGTGGAGCGGCTCCAAAAAGTGAACCTATTCCTGAAGCTGCAATTGTTGTTGAAAAACCAACCACAAAAACTGAAGTATCTGCCAATGTAATAGTTACTTCCGGAGTTGCATCAGGATTTGTCTCTCCAAGGGCTAAAAATCTTGCTGAAAAGGAAGGTTTACAGCTCGAAGGTATTCAGGGAACAGGACCAAAAGGTCGCATTATCGAGCAGGATATACTTTCCGTATTGGCATCTACACCAAAAATTACCCCTTTGGCAAAGATCGTTGCCGGTCAGGAACAGCTCCAACCTTCAGCTTCAGGAAGTGGCCTGGGTGGCTCAGTGAAAGCAAAAGACCTCACTTCGCCAAATCCTGTTTACAGTAACGACTTTGAGATCAAAAAATTAACAAATATCCGTAAGCTGATTGCAAAGGCGATGCTCAATTCTTTACAGAACTCTGCCCAATTGACCCATCACCTCGGTGCCGATGCACGCAGGATGTTGGAATTGCGCAAAAAAGTGAAAAAAGCGAACGATAACGGCTATCCTGTGAACATTACCCTCAATGACATGGTTTGTTTTGCAGTGGTGAAAGCCTTGCGGAAATTTCCTCAGGCCAACGCCCATTTTCTTGGCGATAGCGTGAAATACTTTAACAAAATTCATCTTGGGGTGGCTGTTGACACTGATCGTGGATTGATGGTTCCAGTCATCCGTAATGCAGACGATCTTTCGATTCAGGGACTTTCCAATCAACTGCGCGAAGTAGCAGCTTCCTGCCGTAAAGGGTCTGTCAATCCCGAATTACTCTCTTCGGAAGCTGCATCCTTTACAATTTCAAATCTTGGAAATTATGGTGTGGAGATGTTTACCCCGGTGATCAACCTTCCGCAAGTCGGGATCCTCGGAGTCAACACAATAGTACCACGCCCCAAAGATTTAGGCGACGGTGTTTATGCCTTTGTGCCATTTATCGGCCTTAGCCTGACCTATGATCACCAGGCCCTCGACGGAGGTGAAGCCACCCGTTTCTTGAAACAAATCGCCGTTGAAATTGAAAACCTTGAGTTCGAACTTTAAATAAATAGGAGATACAAATATGAGTACAACATTCGATTTAGCAATTATTGGTGGGGGTCCTGCCGGATATGTAGCAGCAGAGAGAGCAGGTCATAAAGGACTTAAGGTGATCCTGATTGAAAAAAGTGAACTCGGCGGAGTTTGTCTGAATGAAGGATGCATTCCCACAAAGACCTTGTTATACAGCGCAAAATTATACGACAACGCGCTCGCAGGTAGCAAATATGGGATCGAAACCAAAGAGGTGACCTTCGATTTCTCAAAAATGATGGCCCGCAAACAAAAAGTTGTGAAAAAATTAGTTGGCGGTGTCGGATTGAAGATGAAAGAGCATCATGTGGAAGTTATTAAAAGTGAGGCATTTATAAAAGGTCGTTCAGCGGCAGGGATAGAAATTATGGCTGGGACTACCCAAGTATTGGCAACAAACCTGCTGATCTGTACCGGTTCGGAAGCTTTTCTTCCTCCGATTCCAGGCCTTGGTGTTCCGGGTGATCTGATCCTGACCAACCGTGAAATCCTTGATTTAAAGCAACGTCCTGATTCATTGGTAATTATTGGAGGTGGCGTAATCGGCCTTGAATTTGCCAGTTTCTTCAATAGTCTGGGAACTAAAGTAACCATTGTTGAAATGTTGGATGAAATCCTTACCGGGATGGATCGCGAAATGAGCGAAATGCTTCGCCAGATGTATGCAAAAAAAGGAATTGTCTTCAATCTTTCGGCCAAAGTTACTGAGGTAAAAGACAATGAAGTGATTTTTGAGAAGAACGGCAAAAAAGAATCTGTTTCCGGTGAAAAGATCCTGGTAAGCGTAGGACGTAAAGCCAATACAACAGGTTTTGGCCTTGAGAACCTTGGTGTAGAAACCTATCGTGGCGGAATTAAGGTTGACGAAAAGATGCGTACCAATGTTCCTAATGTATTCGCAGCCGGCGATGTTACCGGATTTTCATTGTTGGCCCATACGGCAAGTCGTGAGGGAG
>JBAXWR010000182.1:0-14487 GCA_037128295.1 Mariniphaga sp. | reverse complement strand
TGGTTGACAGTTAATTCCAAATTAATTATGGTCTTCCAGACTTTGGTATTGGTTGTATCAAGAACCATTAGCTCCTGACTAACAGCGATAGTCCTCGAAGATAAATTTTTAAAGGTAACACCCACCCGCATTGTACTTCCAGGTAAATAATTGGGTTCGGGTGTACTAAAAGTTACATGGTAATCAGGTTTGTCTTCGGATTTTGGATACAAGGTATCTGACCCTTCACTATTGAGTGTGGGGACAAAAAAAACAAAAAGCAATAAAATTCTGTATTGTAGAATTAATTGTCCCATTATTAAATAGTTACATTGATTTTATGAATTGCCACGCCTTAAAAGGCATGGCAAGTCATAAAATCAATAATTCGGATCACCATAGGTAAACGAAACAAAAGCAATTGTTTTACCGTCAGGACTCCATGATGGTACATTCATTGTACCCTGACCGCCATAGATATAAGCCAATACTTTGGCATCCTGGGCATTGGTTGACTGGATCTGGAGTAGCACCCGTTTATTGTTGGGATGTGAATTGGCTGGAACATCAGGCGGATATGAAATATAAACCATCTGTTTTCCGTTAGGGGAGATGTGTGCAAACCAGTCGTTGAACGGGCCTGAACTTGCCTGCTCCTGCTCACTTCCATCATGCGACATGCGCCAGATTTTCATCAAACCGGAACGGACCGAGTTGAAATAAATCTTTTTGCCATCAGGTGCATACTCCGGACCATCATCCAAACCTTTTGATTTGGTCAGTTGAAACTCATCCCCACCTTTGGAAGGGATACCCCAAACATCGTAATCACCATTGCGCTCGGCACAATAAACCAAAATCTTACCATCAGGCGACCAGCCATGCCAATAGGATGGGACGTCTTTGGTAATTGCTGTTGGATTCCCACCCCCTACCGGAACACTATATACCATAGAACCTGATTTCCCATTCGGGAGTTTAGCTGAACTCGAAATGGCGAGCATCTTTCCATCGAAAGAAAGGCCGTGGTCGTTATTGCATTTTACAACTTCGCCAGTGTTGATCTTTTCAGGGATTTTTGACTTCAAAGGAAATTTGTACAATAACCCACCCGAATTGTAAATCAGGTACTTCCCATTTACTGACCAATTTGGTGCCTCAATATGATCCTTTGTTGTATAAATTACCTTCCTGATACCAGTAGCAATATCCATTATTTCAAGACGGCTTGCAGCAGGTTGGCGATAACCATCAACACTCTCTGCCGCCGGGACATCGATACGGAAGTTATGGAATTTTGCGGTCTCTATTACAGAAGCATCGTGCGAACACAGAAAAAGTCCTGCATAAACGGGTTGAGCGAATGTCATGATCATCCTTCCTGTTTCGGTAAACGGATTACCTTTTTTTGCAGCACGCATAATGATCGTGTCGCCTTTACGTTCAAGCTGGATCACATCCGGGGCGGTTAGGACTGCTTTAATTTCAAGCGTTTCATTATTCTCTTTCGGACGGTATTGCAAGGAGGTAAGACCATCGCCATGGACTGCAGCATCGGCATAGCGGGCTCCCCCTTCCAGGTTTTCCCTGATCATAAGTCCCATCTTCCGGTGGAGTACGACCCCTTTTCCTTCGAATTGGCAAAAAGTGGTCAGGATAAAATCGCCAGACATTTTCACAGAAGCAAAATGAAATTCATCGGTTTTGGCCCAGATATTCAATCCGCTACCTGTCAGGGTATAAACCTGAGCAGCGACATCATATTTCGTTGACCCTTTCAATTTGGGGTTTCCGACATCAGTTGTTTGGGTAAATGCACCGATATTTTGTGCCCCGGTTTCGGTGAAACTCAATAGCATCATCAGTAAAAAACAGCAGGACAATAGAATTAATTGCTTCATGTGAATAAAATTTTGTTAACTGTTTGTTGGTTTTGTTTTTTGATCATTGGGGCAGCCCATTGATAGAATGTCACTTACAGAAAGTAAACAGGTTTTTTCCGAATGATCTAATCGGGTGTTAAATTGTAAAAAATATTCGACAAATCGTTTGTACTTTTTAAAATTTGAACTTTTTAAAATAAGGCACGTTAGACTATTACAGGCTTATCTCATCAAAAAATTTCACCATCAACTTGCAATAATCCACGAATTCCGTTAATGGCAAAGTTTCCGGCTTATCATAGATATCATGATAAGCTTTGATGCCTCCCTGAGTATAAATGTAAAAACATAGGACCCCTTTCTGGTAAAAATAGCAATGGTCACTGTTACAGGCAGCTCCACGGATATCCACTTTGGGCAGAAGTTGGTATTCATTGTTCAGTTTAACCAATAAATCAAACTTGTCTTTATAAATACTTCCATTTACAACCCTGATTCCCTCTTCACCGGTTCCTGCCAGATCAAAATTGATCAGGAATTTGATCCGGTCTAACCTGATTAAAGGATTTTCAGTGAATTCTTTTGCTCCCAAAATGCCCAATTCTTCTCCCGATAAGGCGATAAAAACCATTGAATATTTGGGTGGATTTTTAGCATAGTAACTTGCCAGATTGAGGATCATCGCAACACCGCTTGCATTGTCATTAGCCCCCGGGAAATAAGTGGCTGCTCCCATCTGGCCCAGATGATCGTAATGTGCGATCACAACAATGAAAGAATCGGGAACTGAACTGCCCTTTATTATTCCTGTAATATTTTGGGTCGTATAATTTTTGATGAATTTACACTCAATGATAAGATCAATTTCACTCACCAGATTAAGGTCCATTTCTTTGTTTATGATGATTACCGGCCTGACAGACTGAGATGTGGAGCTATCCCAAGTTAGCTTTTCCTTTGTATAAATGATAATCCCTTTATAGGTTATCTGAGGGCTAAGTTTCAGAAAAGTAATAAACTCATCTATCTTTTTGTTTAAATCCTTATCGTCGGTAAACTTGACGGTGTTGTCGATTAGGATAAAGGATTCCCCTGAATTGTTGATCAAATTGACCTGTTTTTCCTGAGTATCGATATCTTTTCTATTGACTTTCGTGATGGCAAATTTCCCTTTAATACCCGGGGAAGATGCTTCAACAAGGTAATCTATTCCCGGACTCAGGATTTCATTGTTTAATTTAAGCGAGATTTCTCCAGGGAAAGTGTTGACCGAAATATTGAACTTCTGATCATACGATTTACTGATAGGTTTCAAGCCAATTCTCTTAAATTCAGAAGTTATATATTCCGCAGCGAGCTGATTGCCGTTTCCGGTATATCCACGCCCTTTAAACTCCGGTGATGCCAGTCGTGAAACGATAGATTTGGCATACTCGATTTCCTGAGCACGGGAATCTATTCCAATCAGAATCAATATTGCTAAAACCAATATTCTTGTCATTTTTTTAACTATTTAATTATGAAGCATTAACCTTTTTGTCTTGTACTCGTATTTCAACTCCTGATACTTTGATTCTGATATAATATTGCTGGTCCGCAACCAGTTCAATTGTTTCATCATACTTTCCTCTGGCATATCGAAATCCATCGTAAAGTACTTGCTTAATATCACCTCTTTGGACCACCTGATCACGAGTTCCACAAATTCTTTGACTTCTTCTTCTGAAGGACTATCCAGGAGGAAAGTCAGCGATTCGTGACCACCAACAATCCTGATCTCCCGGGTACTGGGTATTTGTGATATAATCGCTGAAATCAAAATATAGAACAATCCAATGGCAATCACGGCCCATGTTTCAAGGGTATGTTTTTTATCGGCCACATTGACTGCTATAAAAAAAACTCCAAAAGCACCTGAGAGAACGGAGAAGACAATTCCGAATTTCCTTGTATTCCGTTCGATTGAGATCTGGTCACCCAAATTCTCAAGTTTAACAGTCCATTCTTTGGTGGATGAGAAAGTCTTATGTTTTACGCGAATGGAATCGCCTTGCAAATCAAATTCGCACCTCTTGTACCCTTGTTTCTGAGACAATCGCATAGATTATAATAATCTGTTAATCATTCGCTTACGCTTATAATCCTGTTTGAGGTTCTCGTAGGTTTCCTCCGAAATCAGGTTCCGGTTCTTTAACCAGAAGAACTGCCCCATCATTGTATCCTCTGGCAAGTCAGGATCAACTTTTCCATATTTATCGACAAGCAATTTTTTAGACCTCCTAATTACTTCATTTACAAAATGATCTGTTTCTTCTTTTGAAGGGCTGTCCTGATAAAACGTGACGTTTACAGAACCGCCTACAAGATGGATCTCCTTCTTCAGAGGTAAAAACCATCCCAATGCCATAACCCCGCCACAAATCACATAGGCACCAATCACGATGGGAAGATTTCCGTTAAAATCGTCGCTCATGAACAATGAAATAGTTAGAAATAATAGAAATATCAATAGAAATATTGATATAATGGCAACCTTTCTTCTCGTAGCTGATTGATAGACAATATTTTCCCCAATATTCTCCAGGTTAACCGTCCATTCCTTGACTTCGCCCCAGGTGGCGTATTTTAGTTTTAAAATATCCCCGGCAAGTTCAAATTCCCGCCTCTGGTCAGCCTGCTTTTGCTTTAATATCATATTATTAAATATTTTATTTGCCTGATGCAAAATTCATCATTTATAAAGTTCCATGCAAGGTATAACCCAATTAAATAATAAACCAGTTCATGACGAAGTAAAAAAAATTTACGAGTTCAGATACATTCAGTCATCAATCCTGTATGACAAGTGGTTCTTTTGCCGGTATAATTGAAACAATCAGTTTTGACAAATAATAAATTTCTGAATAGAAATTTATCGGTGAAATCGTATATTTGTTCTTCAAATGTCTTAAAATCTTAATGCTATGGCTACTTTATGGATTATTCTGATTGCTGTTGTTTTGTTTATCCTTTGGTTGATAGGCATCTACAACACATTGATTAAGTTGCGCAATACAAGGCAAAATGCATTTGCAGATATCGATGTGCAGCTCAAACAAAGGCACGACCTTATCCCTCAGTTGGTTGAAACCGTAAAAGGTTATGCGAATTACGAAAAAGATTTGTTACTGAAAGTGACCCAGGCTCGTACTGCTGCTATGGGTGCAGTGACAATTGATGAAAAGATCAAGTCCGAAAACCAGCTTACGTCCGCATTGCAAAATTTAAAAATCTCTGTTGAAGCCTATCCGGATTTGAAAGCCAATCAGAATTTCCTCCAGCTTCAGGAAGAACTGAGTGATATTGAGAACAAACTGGCTGCTGTACGAAGGTATTTCAATGCTGCCACCACCGAATTTAACAATGGTATTGAGACTTTCCCATCCAACCTGATTGCCAATACTTTCGGGTTCACGCGTGAAACCTTGTTTGATCTTGGACAGGAACGGGCAAATCTTCAGGAGCCACCAAAAATCAGTTTCAGTTAATGACTTACGTAGGCATACAAACACAGATCAGGAGGAACAATTTCAGAAGTGTCCTCCTGATTTTTGCATTCCCTATTGTTTTGTTGGGGATGGTTTATGCAATATTATTCTTCGCCAGTGAACAGAAGGATTATGACCTTATCAATGATCAGTTTGTCGGTGTCGTACCATTCGTTTTGATCGGAACATCCATCTGGTTTGTAATTGCCTGGTTTTTCAACCTGTCGATGATTAAAATAGCTACCGGCTCAAAACCGCTTAGCAGGATTGACAACAAGAGGGTTTACAATCTTGTAGAGAACTTGTGTATCTCAAAAGGGATGAGGATACCCCAAATATTCATTATTGAAGATGAATCACTAAATGCCTTTGCCAGTGGCATCAATGAAAACACTTTCTCGGTCTCCCTCTCACGTGGCATTATCGATAAATTGGAAGACGATGAATTGGAAGGGGTTATCGCCCACGAACTTTCCCATATTCGCAACCGTGATGTCAGGTTAATGATTGTCTCCATTATTTTTGTTGGGATCTTTGCATTTATTGCCGAAATGGCCTTAAGAAGTTTGCGTTTTGGCGCATTTTCACGAAGGGGTAAAAATGGGGGAGTAGTGATATTGGTTGCACTTGCCGTCTCTGCAATTTGTTATCTGATTGCACTTTTACTCCGTTTTGGCATCTCAAGGTCACGTGAATATATGGCAGATGCCGGGGCCGCCGAAATGACACGAAAACCATATGCCTTAGCCAGTGCGTTGCGCAAGATTGATCAGGATCCTCTGATTGAAGCAGTCCATAACCGTGATGTTGCCCAGCTTTTTATAGAAAATCCCCAGCCTGCTGAGAAGAAATTCTCAATTGGTAAACTCTTTTCCACCCATCCCCCCATTCAAAAAAGGATTGAACTGCTGGACCAGTTTGCGTAAATAGTTTAGATTACTGTGAGTTGCAAACTCAAAACCATTAACCCCTCCCCGAAAAAACGGGGCAGGCTGTTACAAACGAGGGGGATCGAGTGCTTCAATTGACTGAATTATTAAATCCATAAAATCGTCCAACGAATATTCAGAATTTATTTTACTGGGGTCTATTGAAGTTTTCCGATCTAAGCGTCCAAACCCAGTCACTTTCTCAGTCAAATTCTTTGGGTCTTTCATAAAATTATCTTTTGTTCTTAAAAGAAGAGAAATACTATTTTTAAGAATGTTCAATTCAATGAACCTATAAGATGTATCACACCTATAACCGAAATATTCTTGAGAAGTATACTGATTAATTTGACTATTTAATGACAAAATTTTGTCATTAAGCTTATAGTACAAATCTCGAATGTCTTCAGATGATTCTTTTAAACGTTTCTCAATAGGTTTAATACTTCCATCTTGAAAGTCTTGTTTTGTTACGATTTCTATTTTATCAATTTTGACAGTCTTTTTGGAAACCTTAAAGTTATGCCCTGATTCTGCTTCTGCTTCTCTTTCAATTATAAAAATTCCGTTTTCATAATACTGATATTTCCAGAGTTCAGCTTCTATTTTTAATGAAAATTCCAACTCTTTATCATCAATATCATATTCTTTCGCTACACAGATAATTTTGGGATTATAAAAATCAATTTCATCATCGATTTTTAATTTTTTACGCACTAATAATTCGAAATCTGCTGGATTCTGTTGAATCCATCTTAAATATTTATTTGCTTGTACAAGTTGTCCTCTTTCAATATTTTTTTTATATTCAATTACAACAGGTCTGTTTCGATTATCCAATCCTAACGTTTCAATCCTTCCATGAATCTTAGTCCGGTGTTCATTTGTGATGAATCGAATGCCAAAGAGTTCAAACAAATTATTGTCAATAAATTGATGCATTTCAAATTCATGTTTAAATTCTTTAGCTTTTAACTTAATCGCTTTGTCTTCTTTTATTTCAAAAATCATTTTGGTAAGTTTTTATTTTCATCAATATTATAAGATTGAAACTTTTGCATCATTCTCAAGAGGAGAATTTCTTTCACAAAGTTCCTTCTTAAGTTTATTCTCAAATAAACTTATAAAATCCTTTTCGTTGTCACATGTAAAAGAAAAGAAAAATTCACCATCTTTTAGTACCTTCCATTTATTAGGCGATCCATCATTTTCTAATCTTAGATGTAATTCATACCCAAAATGAATATGATCTATGGATGATAAAGGCCTATTAGCTAATGAATTAATAAAATCCTTTCTTTTACGAATTTCATTAAAAGACTCATTTGTAGAATCCTCATAAGATATTTCAATGCAAGTTAATCTTGGTTGTTTTTCCATAACTCTCAATTTTAATATTCATATTTAAACATGGTTCAATAGATCAAATAATTTGCCCGCCTCACTTAGTAAAGATTTTTCTACCAATTATTATTTGTTGAACTGGCTTTTTTAACCTCTACTTCATACACGTGTACAATCATCTGCAAATTCCACTTTAAATCTGCTAACATAGAAACTGCTCTCTTGTTTGAAATACCTCTTAATTTCTTGGGGTAAGGATTACCATCAATTGGTTCGATACATTCTCCCCTAATTGCGGACGAACATTGAACATTATCAATCATTATTTTATACTTTCCATCTTTCATTTTGAAAGTCACATTATAGTCAAAAGTATATATATCAGCTTTTTCAGCAAGGCCATATGCAAATGCTTTTACCAAGATTACCCCAGCCTCTTTGTCATCATTTAGAATAAAAGCTTCATTTGATGAATTCAAAATCTCCGCAATAAACATTTTAGTAGCAGAATAAAGTTGTGATTTATTCATCGGGATAGAGTCCGTTTTTTCCCATATAAAATTCACTTGCCCGAAACTTGCAGCAAAGATTAAACTTCCACAAACCAATAAGATTACTTTTTTCATAGGATTCGATTTTATTTTTTTCAAAATTACATTAATTACTTGAATTCAAGTAGTAAATTCTTCATCTACCTGAATTCAACCATTAAAATTGGCTATAAGCCTATATATCAATAATATATAATCGCATTAACACTACCCCACCCTTCTTACCTTCTTAAATATCTCCCACAGTACAATTCCCGCGCTTACAGAAATATTGAACGAATGTTTGGTGCCGAACTGCGGGATTTCGATGGTCTTGTCGCACAAATTGACCACATCCTGTTGCACACCCTTCACTTCATTGCCAAAGATCAATGCCAGTTTTTCATTGGGGGATGGGACGTAATCCTGAAGCTCGATACTCCCTTCAACCTGTTCAATCGCAATAATTGTATATCCCTTATTTCTAAGTATTTCTACTATTTCTTCAGTTGTCTTAAAATATTCCCAGTCAACTGTATTCTCAGCTCCCAAAGCTGTTTTATGGATTTCCTTATCAGGTGGTGTGGCAGTTATCCCGCACAGGCAGATTTTTTCAATAAGAAGCGCATCTGACGTCCGGAATATGGAACCTACATTATTACAGCTTCTTACATGGTCGAGAACTACAACAACCGGGATTTTACCGGCAACTTTAAACTCGTCAATTGAAAGTCGGGGGAGTTCTTCGTTATTTAGTTTTCGCATACTTCTACTCTTTGATGGTACGGCATCCAAAAATTCGGCCTGCAGTCCGGTCATAATTCGCTTCAATCCTCACATTAACAGTCGTTTTGCCCATAAGGATATTTGGCGGGATAGGATATTCCAAATCATAAAATTTTCCGGTAACTCCTCCGTTCCATTCAACCGTTGCAATGACCTCGCCCTCAACTTTCACATCGAACTTTCGTCTTTTATCATCACCAATATAAGTCAGCAACAATTTATTGGGAAACCCTGGTTGCACTTTCATGTTGAATGCAAAGTAGTTGCCTGCCCTCGCCTCACGCCCCGACCTTCCAAGGGCAATGTCAACATAAGAGCGTTCGCTGGCCTGAAGCTCGTGGTCACGTTCAGGTTGCATCTCGCCGACACGGAAATTGTCGATTGTTTTCTCTTCGATCAATTGTTGCTTCCGTTTTTCAGCTTCGTAATCTGCCTTTCGTTCTTCCCACCCTTGCTTCGTAAAGTAATCAAAATAGACGCTATAATATTGTTTGTAAGTCGAATAGAATGGCTTCAGGGTAACATCGAATGGTTGACCGATACCCTTTGTTTCAAAGGTCAGTGACTGATTGGCAACAGGTTTTAGCCAGTCATTCAGGTTCCGGTTGTCTGTCATCAAAACAGGTGTGCCAAAAACCGGGTCTGGCATTTTTTCCCCCAGTTGTGCCGCCAATACGATAGGCCCAAAAAGGAAAGCAATCCGGTTTGCATTATCTGGCATCGCCTCGGAATAAAGGTTCATAGGAAGTGTGATTTCCACTTTGTCGTTGTTTTTCCAACGCCGCTTGATTTCAAGGTACCCTGACTGGTTGGCTTTTGTTTCAAACTGTTTCCCATTCACCATAACTACAACACCCTGATTTGCCCACACAGGTTCACGGATCAACAGTACAAATTCGGCACTTTTTTTAAGCTGCAGACCCATATTCACATGATTATCAGATGGAAAAGAAGTTTCCATAAAGACTGTGGCATTTCTGGTTTTCCAGTTCAACTGTGATGGGATAAACAGGTTGACCATCAGGTTCCCATCGTTCGTTTCATTGTAAATGGCTTCAACATATTTGCTGTGATTTTCAATTCCGCTTCCAACACAGCAGGTAAAAGTATGGAACTGGTCGCTGAATTGTTTCTTCGTTCCCATCCGCAAAGGGGTAAAATAACACATCATCCCATCTTCGGGATTCTGGGAAGAGAGAATATGGTTATACAAGGTACGTTCGTAAAAATCGAAGAGTTTGCGGTCCGGTTCCCAGGCATAGAGATGGCGTGTGAGTTTCAGCATATTGTATGAATTGCAAGTCTCACAGGTATTGTCGCTCAGACGGTCGTTCAGGTGGTCCGGCTCGCCAAGGTATTCATAGTTGCTGTTCCCACCGATCACATAAGTATGGTGAAGTGCCAGGATTTCCCAAAAATTACCGGCAATTTTGCGGTCTTTATCCAGATTCGTCAATTCAAAACGACGGGCAGCACCCACCGCCTTAGGTACATTTGTGTTTGAATGTTTGCCGGTCATGGGATCCTTTCCCTCAGCCAATTGGCCCATAATAAATTCATCATCAAATTTATACGACAGGTCGAGGTATTTTTTATTGCATGTAACCGAATAGATGGCTGTCAAAACGTCCTGCATTCCACCGTACTCGCAGTTCAACATTTTAATCCGTTGTTCTTCTGTAAGATGACCTATTGTTTTCTGAGTCCAGTCAGCCATACCCAACACTATTCGCATTGCCTTTTCGTTGTCACAATAGAGGTAGGCATCCACCAAACCAGCCATCACCTTGTGAACGGTGTACCAGGGTGACCAGCCACCATTCAGGTCGAAACCGCCACTTTTGATCACACCTCTCGAAACCTGGGCAAAGATGGAGTCTTCTTTGGGAATAGCCCCTATGTATCCCGATTTTCTGGCAATCTGACAACGTTCCAATTCATCGACAACATAGTCTACCATTTTCTTATACTCCTGATTTCCAGTATTTGCATAAAAAAGGGCACAGGCTGAAAGATAATGTCCAAGCGTATGTCCCGATAATCCGTCACTTTCCCAACCACCATAGATTTCACCTTTTACCGGTAAATCTGCATTCTTGTGAAAACGGTGAAGCAACCTGTCAGGTTCAAGAACAAGCAGATAGGCAGCATCCTTGTCCATTGCATTTTTAAAGGGGCTTCCTTCCAATAACTTAACGTCCCGAACATTAAATGCAAAAGCTTTGATAGGTATTTCAGGTTTCACTTTAATTTTGGAATTGTTCAGCTCAGGAACATAGGATTGGGAAAAACCTGATAAACTAATGATTACAAAAGCAGTAACGAATAAAGATTTTATTAAGGCCATTTTCTGTGAATTTGATTTTTCTATATTATTGTTTTATTTGGAAAGTCATTGCGATTATTTTTAATTCCCTGATGTTGGCATCATAATTTTCGCTTGTGGAACCAAAAAGGATGTAATACAACGAGTCCCGAAACAAAATTATCTGAATAACTTTTACCGGCGTATTGGTACTTTTGTCTTTACATAAGGCGATAACCTCATATCCACTTAATCCACCAATTGTTATCTCTTTTGTGGTCTCAATTTGCTCCACAATATAAGGAGTTTGTTTTAACCTGTTCATTGAGAATTGTTTTTTGTCAACAATCACAACATTGGAAAAGGCCTTTGCAACGATAAAGGAGGTTTTATCGGCAGACTGAGATGGCATATTCCCATCCCTGTTGAATATCAGGCTATTCATTACGCTTTTCGCAAACTTCAAATTGGCTTGATCAGGTTTAATCTTAAAATCGACAGTTTCAAATGGATCTATCTTTTTATTGATATCGAAATAGGCGCTTAAAACAGATTTTTTGATTTCGGTTCCCATGTTGACTAAATCCTGAGGAAAAGTTCCATTGATCATGACCGTTTCGTTACCAGAACCAAACGAGAATATATATTTGGTATAGCTAATCCAATGTGCATTTTGCTGTCCGGTAATCAAAATTGCAGGTAAACTATTGATTATTAATCTCTCAATATCTTTAAGAACAACACCCTGACTTAATAAGCCCTCCTTTGTAAAGCCTTTTGTTGCTTCCAAAAAAGGTCCGGGAATTTCGATAATCATGATGCTTGAACCACTTTGATCGTGTTGCAGTCCCAGGAAATTGGTAGCTTTAACAAAACCGGCGGGGGGAATCAGGCTGATTTTGGTTCCGGTAATGTTGATATGTTCGGAGGTTATTCCATTTCTGATCATTGTCTGACCAGCAACAGAAAAATAAAAGAACACTAAAATTGGGACTATAAACGATTTGGTCATTGTTCTTTTTACTCAAAATTGCAATTACCCTTAATTTATATATATATCTGATTTATTGTACTATATGGAAATATATTACCAGTCAACTTTTCTTCTGGATATTGGCATCGTCATACACCGGGCGCCACCGCCACCACGAGACAATTCGCTTCCCGGAATTGTTATCACTGCCTTAAGATAATTATCGGGATTTACCTTGTCCGAGATCACATCCGCAGCACTGATGATCTCAAAGCCATGTTTGTTCATATCGTTCAATGTAAACTCATTGCGCTCATAACCAATCACTTTTCCAGGTGCATAAGCAAAGAAATTTGCCCCGCTGTGCCATTGTTCGCGTTCCATAGTCCACGGGTCGTGCCTGCCTCCGCAAAATACTGGTTTCAGGTCAAAGCCCAAACTATCCAAAGCTTTCAGGATACTTTTCCGTTTTCGGATACCTGTCACTTTACCATTGTCAATCTCGATATGGATGGTGTGGCATTTGTTGTTCTGAAGGATCAGCGGGTCATAAATCATACAGGAGTCTTTGTCGAGAAAAGTAAACGTCATATCGAGATGGATAAACGATTCAGGACTATCTGGAAGTTCCTGAACAATAATATGTTTCAGGCTAGTATTTTTGGCTTTGATCACCTCAATCAGGCAATCGATACCCTGTGTCGATGTGCGCAAACCCGTTCCGACAACCAAAACGTCTTCACGCGCAATCAGCACATCCCCACCTTCGATTGTTGCATTTGGAAGTTTAAGCAAATGATCGGAAGGATCGGATAAGTTGATTGTATTGACACCGAATGCAGGATGACTTTTAAAGATCGCCTCCATGATCAAAGACTCCCGTTCGCGCACTTTACGGGCCATTTTTCCGATCAGGATATCGTCCCAAAGTGTTATGGAAGCGTCGCGGGTAAACAGGAAATTGTGCAAAGGGCGCAAGGAAAACCGTTCCTTGCTAAGGAACCGTGTCAGATTGTCGCGCTTAAGCACAACACCTTCAATCAATTGGCTGGCGAGGATATCCGTGGGTAGGTTGAGCAAAAAATCAAGTTCGGCAACAGCATCTTCGCGATGACAAATATTTCGAATCAAATTTTCTTTAATAGTCTTATCTTCAATCGTTTCCCGAAGGAGGTCTGTAACTTCGTAGGTTATGGAAACTTTATTTAGAACTTCTTTCAGAAACGAGTACTCTTTTATACTAACAGAGAGGTTCAGGATATCACTATATAGTGCCCTTTGTGCATTTTCAGGGGTCATATTCTCAACCTCATGTCCGGGAGTATGAAGGATAACCCCATCCAAAACACCTATCTCGGATGAAACCTCAACCTTAATTTTATCCATTTTGATTTTACAACTGAAATTTAATTTTTTTCGATTACAAAGATATTGAATTATAGACCTTATTTTTAGGTATGAAATTAATAATACAGCGTTTCATTTTGGCGGATTTTTTGTTGCTGATCGTTTGTTAACTTTGCAGGCAAATAATTGTGGGTTCGATGAGGTTGAATTGGTTATACATTTTTTTGTTTATTTTACCCTTGGCGGGAATGTCCCAGACAAAGGATCTTCCCCCATATAAGCCTGATGGACAATTTTTTATCCTGCCATTTGATTCCTTGCCTCAAGTTATGATCCCCGAAATTACAATCTTTCCACAACCCAAAGACAAGTCTCCCCGGGCAATGCGGCAATATACATTGTTGGAGTACCGTGTTAAAAAAGTCTATCCAATCGCAAAACTGGCAGGAATAAAAATAGCGGAGTATAACAAAGTTTATATGAGCTTTAAAACAGAACGGGAAAGAAAGGATTACGTCAAAAATATTGAAAAAGAGCTGTTTGCCACTTATGAAAAAGAGATCAGGTCGATGAGCATTGCACAAGGGAGGATCCTGATCAAACTGATCGACAGGGAAACTGGCAAATCGTCGTACAATATCATCAAAGAGTTCAAGGGGGGATTCAGTGCTTTTTTCTGGCAGGGAATTGCCCATCTGTTTGGGAACAACCTGAAGTCGGAGTACGATGCCGCCAATGAAGACCAGATGATCGAATACATCATCTGGCAGATAGAAATGGGAATGTTATAGCACGGAGCGAGGAGGAATTTTGAGAGGGAGAGAGGGAGTGACCCGTCCTGATTTTTGTTTACAAATTACCGTGTTAATACTCCAATTATTCTG
>JBAXWR010000181.1:0-14635 GCA_037128295.1 Mariniphaga sp. | reverse complement strand
TGACTGATTATAAAGGAATCAAAACATTTGATGAACTCATAGAAAAAGAGCACGGCAAAATTGGGACTGAAAGCCGAAACGAATACGAAGAAGGTGATCAAATGTTCATCGTAAGCGAGATGCTTAGGGAAGCAAGAAAATCTGCGAACATGACACAAGAACAACTTGCATTAAAAGCAGGAACAAAGAAAAGTTATATTTCAAAAATTGAAAACGCTAAAGGCAATATTCAATTATCGACACTGATTCGGATTTTTGAGAAGGGTCTGAATAAAAAAGTCGGACTTACATTCTTGTAACCAATTGCGCACTAATATATCAACTACCAACAAATTTAGAAGAAGTTTAATTCTCTATATATCAGAAATATAGAAAATTTTTAAATTTATTTTACCGTCAAAACAATCGGTGTGGCAATTCCATTCAGGTCGTAAACTATTTTGCCCGACCGGATTGTCATCTCACATTCAAGCCTCTGATTACCCTGGATTTTATAGCCGGTCTTGTCCCAATATCCAAAATTTCCTTTCTGTAAATTGAGGATTGCAACATCAGCTTCAGATCCTACCGATAAATTTCCGAGTTCCTCACGATGAATCGCGAGTGCTGGCTTCCATGTTGATGCCTTTATCACATCGGGGAAGTTCATTCCAATTGCCAGGAAGGTGGACATCACATTCAGCATATTCTTCATGGCACTGTTCATGCTTCCGGTATGAAGGTCGGTGCTGATGCAATCGGGGTAAAAACCCTCTTTAATTGCTGGCAAGGCTTGCGAAAAGTTGAAACTACCACCACCATAACCCACATCAAAGATGATCCCTTTTTTGCGTGCCTCCAAAACAAAGGGTTTCAATTTTTTCAGATTTTCATCCACAATGGTTTCCCGGATGTTTCCATCAAGTCTGACATAGGTATGTGTGTAAATGTCTCCCGGACGAAGATGTTTCATAAACAATTCTTCAATCGAAAGTGGGGGAGTGGCTGATCCAAGATCGATCATCACAGGAAGTTGAGCAATTTTACCTGCCTCTACGGTCCTGTCAACTGCAGTCCATTCATTGCCTGAATAATGAGCCAACTTGATCCCTACAATATCTTTTTTGTATTGTCCTGCTATTAAGGCAGTTAATTTTGGATCCATATCATGGGTATCCTGCTCCCAGGCACCACCTCTCATCCCTTCGCCAACAATATTCAGCAATGCAAGAACTCGGGTCTGTGATATGTCAATGACATTCTTTTTAAAAGATGGGAAGGACTTCCACCCGGAACTTCCGGGATCAACAACTGTGGTTACGCCAACCCTGAAAGTGAACCCATCGGGAGGTAGTGAGGTTGGCCCATTGCTTAAACCCCGTTCAATTTCTGTCCCGGCAAAGACATGGGCATGGATATCAATCAGTCCCGGGGTAATATAATACCCTGTTGCATTGACAACTTGTCGGGACTGTTTACCATCAATATCTTTGGCTACTTTCACAATCTTTCCATCAAGGATTGCCACATCCATTAATTCATTGATGTTATTTTTAGGATCGGTGAGGTGACCACCTTTAATGACGATATGATAGGTTTGTGCTTTGACGAATCCTCCGATCAGGAGCAGAATAAAAAGAAAAAATAGTCTCAACTTTCGCATGGCTTTGATTCATTTCGTTTAACCTCAACGAGGTAAGATTTGTATGAGCCTTATTAAATTTACAATACTCAATCTTTTACGGAGAAACTTCCGCGTAGCGGATAACGTAATGTAGATCAATGGTATATATTTAGTCTATTTTCCGCGTAGCGGATAAACTTCAATTACCGGAAAGGATAGAAAAATATTTCCTAGTAAGCCACTACCCCTGGGAGCACTTGCAGAATTTAAATCACGTGCAATAAGTCCCAGGGGTCTTGGGCAGGGAATACATCTAAAAATAATTAATAGTCCTAAATATAAGCAATACAGTCCATCTCAACCAGTGAATCACCAGGTACGCCCCCTTTGGCTACGGCAACTGTTGTACGGACCGGTGGATTTGCGCCAAAACGTCCTTTATACACTTCGTTCATCCCTTTATAATCAGCGATGTCATTCAGGAATACGCTAACTTTTAGTACTTTTTCCATCGATGATCCCGCAGCGATTAACTCTTTTTCCAGCTCTTTCAAGACGATATCTGTATGGGCTGCAATCGTAAACGGGGCAACATGGGCACCTTTTCCTGCAATGAATACCATATTCCCCAATTTGGTGTGTCCTGAGAACAATGGCACATTTTGAGAAGCTTCAACGTTTCCTGCTACCTTTTCGTCACGCTCTGTGGTTCCTGCCTTGGCTGCAAGTCCGATTCCGGCTACTCCTAATACCGATGCAAATAAGTTTTTCAATACAGTTCTTCTTTGTGTTTTCATTTCAAAAAATTTAAATTAGTAAAAAGACGTAATTAATTATATATTAGTGATATAGATTGAAATATGGTCGTAATAAAATAGAAATATAATAGATATAAATAGAAATATTACAATTCGCATTAGGATTTATTTGGCTGGTGCAAAAACCGGATTGGCGATACCATTCAGATCATAGACAATTTTACCTGCTCTGATCGTCATTTCGCATTCCAGTTTTTTATCCGTTTCAAGTTTATAGCCGGTATAATCGAACAGACCGAATTTTCCCTCCCTGATTCTAAGCACTGCGATATCCGCTTCTGTACCAACAGAAAGATTCCCAAGCTCTTTCTTGTTGATGATCTGTGCAGGCAACCAGGTACTTGCTTTGATTACACTTTGCAAGTCCATACCCATGGCCAGAAATTTCGACATGGTAGTGATCATATCTTTCATGGCACTGTTCATGCTGCCAATGTGAAGGTCGGTGCTGATCGCCTGTGGAAGGAAACCGCTTTTTATAGCAGGTATTGCTTGGGAAAATGAAAAACTGATCCCACCATAACCTACATCGAAAATAATCCCCCTCTTTTGTGCTTCCCAGACAAATGGTTTAACTTTCTTCAATTGCGGATCAACAATACACTCCCTTGCATTGGGCAATTGTGCAAAGCAGTGAGTGAAAATATCCCCAGGCCTCAGATGTTTCATAAACAATTCCTCGATGGGCATCGGGGGATTAGCGCCGCCAAAGTCAACCATCATTGGCATACCGGCGATTTTTCCTGCTTCTACAGCCCGGTCAGTTGGTGTCCAGTCTGCTCCGTCGTAATGGGCCAATTTAATTCCCACAATGTCGGCGGTGTTATTTTTTGCAAATTCGCCTGTGGTTTTGGCATCCATGTCTTTGAGGTTCTGCTCGAATGGGCCACCTCGCATCCCTTCACCTACAATGTTAAGAAAAGCAAGAACCCGGGTTTGCGACCTGTCGATGGTTTGCTTCTTGAAAATAGGAAATGTTCTCCAGCCCGCACACCCGGCATCAACAACGGTTGTTACACCGACCCGAAACGTAAAACCATCAGGTGTAATTGCGCTAGGGCCATTCATATATTGTTGATCTCCATTGGTACCCTGGAAAACATGGACGTGCATATCGATTAATCCCGGTGTTACATATAGTCCAGTGGCATCTACAAATTGTTTCCCTTCATTTTTATTAATATCTTTTGCTATCGCCATTATTTTTCCATCCGAGATCGCTATATCCATTACAGCATCGATATTGTTTTTAGGATCAATTACATGACCCCCTTTGATTACGATGTTGTATTTCTGACCCATGGCAAAACCTGCCAAAATGCACAAAATTAATGCGATATAAATTTTTCTATTTCTCATTTAGCTGAATTTTGATGCTCTTTTAATCTTCCAATATTATACTGATGCTTTGACAAACTCCTCTTTTAAGCGCGTTGCAACAATCTTTTCCTGCCCCGGTTGAAGATTCCATGAGGTGATACCAATGGCAAAATCCTTTCCTCCCATCACTTCAATGGATGGATTCCCTTTTCGCAGCCGCTCCTGAAATTCTTCACGGGTCACCTTTACTTTGCTGTTGTCCCATGAAATATTAAGGGTGGGTGTCCGGTTTGCAACCGGGGGAACGGTAACCGTTGTAGTAACGCCATTTATTTTCTTGATAGCATTTTCCATCACAGCAATTCGGTCTTCCCAAATCTTCCACTGTTTGACATGGTCGGTATTGATAAATTTATCAAGCGCCACATACATTCCAAGGATTTCCTCTTTGTTGACTTTCATCCCACGGCCAATATTTCCGCCACGTGGGGGGGCGTTTAACCGGGCAGCGGCAATCAGATCCTTTTTTCCCATAAGGATCCCGGCACTTTGGGGGCCACGGATCCCTTTGCCACCGGATACACAAACAAGGTCAAATCCCATTTCATTGAATTTCCACATGTTCTCGACAGGTGTTGCATCGGCTGCCATATCGATCATAGTGGGGATATTGTGCTTTTTCCCTAATGCAACCCATTCTTTATCCGCTATTTTTCCATCCGGGCCAGCATAATTCAAGAACCACATCATGGCCGTTTTTTCGTTGATGGACTTTTCAACATCGGACGAAGTTTCTACTTCAACAATCCTGATGCCTGTATTGGTCAATGCATGGACATAACCACTGTTATGGGTTTTCTGAACCAAAACTTCAGATTTCATACCATCCAGTTGTGGAAGTTGCCCCACCTTTTTCACATCCATTCCCGTAAGGACACCTGCAGTACCCAACACAAGGGCTGACCAGCAACCCGCTGTTACAGTGGCTGCCTCAGCATGACAAAGTTCGGCGATTTTTGCTCCGACCTTGTCCTGAACCTCATCGATCATTGCAAATTCATGCCCTGTCGATCGAAGGGCGTCCAAAACCTCCTCGTGCATCAATGAACCCGACATGGCAGTAAATGTTCCCGCAGCATTGATAAATGTTCGGATACCCAATTCTTTAAAAAGGTTTCGTTTTGGGGCAGGGGGCGTCGAAGCCACGATTGACTCAAATGGTAAAACACTTCCAATCGCTGCCCCGGCAATTGGCAAAACGGATAAATTTCTGATTGCATCTCTACGTTTCATGTGTTAATGATTTGTTGGTTATTAATATGATAATTAATTGTTTATCAGGCTATTATTTATTTTCATTTTCCATTCACGCCCTGAGGAATCGGTAAGGAAACTCTCAAGGTTTCCCTGGTCCATCAAAGTTACATACATTGTTTTCCCATCTTTCCCACCAAAAGCCACATTGGTAGGATTTTTACCAATCAGTGGAACTTCCTGTAGTACTTTCCCTTCTGGGGAAACTTTTACAATTGTCCCTTTGCCAATCCGCGCAATGTATAGGTTACCATCAACATCGCAACGCATCCCATCCATTCCGAAATCAGGAAATTCGATCAGTAAGTGTTTGTTCGTAACAGCTCCATTGGGCAAAAGGTCGTAGGCCCAAACTTTAGGGACTGCATTCACATAGAGTGTTTTTTCGTCAGTGCTTACTTCTATTCCGTTTGTAGCTCCATGAAGACTATCCAGTAGTGTTACTTTTCCATCGGTATCAATGCGCCAGATTCGGCCTTTTCCGGCTTTAAAGTTTGGATCGCTTGCATAAATCCGGTTTTTACAGTCAATGGCAATATCATTGGGTTGTGTCATTTCAGGTTCATGGGCGAAAACGCTTAACTTTTTTGTGGCTATCTCAACTTTGAGGATATTGTGGTTGATGTAATCTGCAATGAACATGTTGCCAAAACTATCGAACCGGATCCCATTACCAATACTTCCGTTTGGCAATTCAATAAATAGACTGGCATCACCTTGAGGCGTAACCATTCCAATCGTCCCTTGATGGTTGAAATTGACTGCGTAAACCATTCCCGAACGATCGACAGCTGGTCCTTCAACACCACTTGTAAAGCTTTTCACAAGTGTAAAAACAGAAGACTTAAATAGTTCCCGCTGAGTTGGCTTCTGTGCCACTGCAAAGACGGTGAAACCAATGAATATTGATAGTAGTGAAAAATGAATAACTGACATAAAAAGAATTTTAAGTGCCAGAAAATTGGATAAGGCAAATATAAGTTTTATAAATCTAAAAGTGATATCCTTAATAAAACTTGATGGTAATTTTTATGTTTTTTATTTTGATTTTGTTCCACGCAGCATTTCCCGTTTCCCTGGTGGCCCAGGAATCCTTTCCGGTACAAACCCTGCTTCCTTCAGGGATCGTCGGACAGCACCTTTGGCACAATAAGTAACAATTTTGGCTTCGGGGTTGCAATGGTCTGCAAGTTGCTTAAATACAGATGTTTCCCAAAGTTCTGGCTGTTTTTCAGGGGAGAAGGCATCATAATAGATCAGGTCGAATATTGGAAGAGTCGATAAAACCAAATTTGTCAGATCAGCCGATAACTTTAGAATTGAGAAAAAGTGGCTAATATTTACCTCCTGATTCCAGGGTGCTTCATGGATATCCTCAAAAAATCGAGAGTTTTCATTTTCGATCAAGTGTGGATAATTAAGCGATTCCCAGATTCCCTTCGGGAGCGGATACTTTTCGACCGTGATGTAACGGATAATTATTCCCTTTGTAATTGCCTCTAATATTGTGAGATACGCGTTTAGGCCAGTTCCAAATCCAACCTCAAAGATTGTTAATGACTGTTTTTTGCAGGTTCGCATACCAGCCACAATAAAAACATGGTTCGATTCCTGGATTGCTCCATGTGTCGAATGAAAGTGCTCATCAATTTCACTTAGATACAAAGTGTCGGAACCATCACTGGTTTTGACTAATTCGGGTAAATTCATATTAAAGAATTTGTGTTCACCTGCATAGTAGGTTCTTATTACAAACCTAAACGTCCGGTTTTGAACGAGCCGAAAATTAGTCGTTTTTCTTTTAAAAATGATCAATTCATTTTATTAAAATCAAGTTTTAAAACATATAATTAAATCCTTCATTTTTGTATTATGATATTAAAAATTGAACTATTTTTAGGGACTAATTTAATTATCCAATTAATTATCAATTTAATTATCAATGTCATGAAAAAAATCATCTTAATTACTTGTTTGTTTTGTGTGAGTTTTATCCTGGCGAATATTACCAGCGTAAAAGGCCAAAATTGGTCTGGATGGCGGGGGAACAACCGCAATGGTACAGTTACTGGTTTTATAACACCGACCCAATGGCCGGCGCAGTTGAATAAGTTATGGCAAGTGACAGTTGGAGAGGCTGATGCATCACCTGTTATGTCGAACGGACACATCTATCTTCATGTCAAACTGGATTCAATGGAAGTTGCAATCTGCATTGACGGAGTAAAAGGCGAGCAGGAATGGAAGACAGTCCTGAATGCTTCACCGATGATTAAGGGACCAGCAGTCGGCCATCCCGGGCCAAGAAGTACCCCTAGTATCAGTAATGGGAAACTTTATCTGCTGGGTGCAGGAGGTATTGTAACTTGCCTTGATCTTAAAACTGGTAAAGCGATATGGAAGAACGAAGTTTATACCACCGAAGTTCCCCAATTTTATACCGGATCTTCTCCATTGGTTATGGGAGGGAAATGCTTTGTCCAGTTAGGTGGTAAGACAAATGGTCAATTGATCGTTTTTGATGCAAATACTGGTAAAGAGGTTGATCAGGTGATGGGAATTTCAACAACTTATTCTTCTCCTGTTGTAATGACCACGATTCCCAATATGCTGTTGGTACAATCTGAAGTTGACTTATTTGGTGTTTCAATAGACGGGAAACTACTTTGGGATATTGCAACTCCTGTACAAAGGATGTTTAACAATGCAGCAACGCCTGTTTTTGACGGACAAAATGTGGTTGTAACTGGTTCAGGAAGTGGTACGAAATTGGTTTCAATAGCTAAAGTTGGAGAAAAATGGGAGACGAAAGAGTTATGGACGAATAAAGATTTAGGAACTTCCTTTGCGACTCCCATTGTAAAAGGTGGTTACTTGTATGGAAACGAAGCGAAGAACGGGAAACTGTATTGCCTGAATATGAAAACCGGTGAAAAATGCTGGTCTGATACGATTGCCCATAACCGGTTTGCTGCATTGCTTGATTTGGGCAAACAATTGGTTACCCTTCCGGCAACCGGACAATTGATCTTTTTTGAACCATCGGAAAAAAGTTATGTAGAGATTGCTAAATACAAAGTGGCTGAAACAGAGGTATATGCTTATCCAATTATTGTTGGCGATAAAATATACGTTAAAGACAAAACCATGTTGACCTGCTGGTCGTTGAAATAATTATTTTGGCTGCTTTTGGGATACTGTTTTTCAATCTGATGTTGAGCCTTGTGGCTAATAGCGACAAGGCTCTTTTTATGATTTTACCACTGTACAGATAAATACAATTAATCGGATAGCTCCCCTTTTATTATTAATAAACGCTATTTTTGCAAGGGTCAAATTGATATTTCAGGTTTCAGATGTTGGCTATCATAATATATGGGTAATAAAACAATGGGAAAAATCAAAAAAAAAGGACAGGACATCGATCCAAGTGCTGTAAAGGTGTATAATCCTGAAAATAATTATGTAAGGATTGTTGAAATCTTTTATTCATGGATTCAAACATGGTGTCTCTTTGTCAAATGGGACACATCCGTAATTTAAACAATATCGCTTGCAATGCTTATCCGGTTATATGACGAAAACCCAAATCTGAAGGAGATCCTTAAGATTGTAGAACTCCTTCGCGATGGTGGGGTAATTATCTATCCTACTGATACCATTTATGGGATAGGATGTGATATCACCAAATCCAAAGCGGTTGAAAGGGTAGCCAGAATCAAAAAAATCAATCCCGAAAAGACAGCACTTTCATTTATTTTTTCAGATCTGAGCCATATCTCTGATTATTGTAAACCATTAAATAACAGTATTTTCAAACTTTTGAAAAAGAACCTTCCGGGACCTTTTACTTTTATCCTCGATGCCAACAGCAATGTTCCCAAATTGTTTAAAAGTTCAAAGAAAAGTCTGGGTATCCGTATTCCAAACAACAATATTATCAGGGAGATCATCAGAGAACTTGGAAACCCGATCCTTTCCACTTCGGTCCATGATGAGGATACAATTATTGAATATACAACCGATCCCGAACTGATTCATGAAAAATTTGGTGATCTGGTTGATTTGGTGATCGATGGTGGATATGGCGGAAATGTTCCCTCCACAATTGTCGATTGTACCGGAGACGAACCCGTTATTACAAGGGTGGGGAAGGGGGAGTTGATCCAATAGTGAATCGGGAAACGAAAATCTCCGAATTATTGTTAATTGATTGTTTTGTCAATCCGGATAACCACTTTACCGTTTGCATCATTGTTCTCCATTAACTGGTGTGCTTGTCCAATCTCAGACAAAGCGAAAACTTTGGCAATCGTGGGGCGCAGTTTATGATTTTTGATACTGTTAAAAATGTCATCCATAATTTTTTGGGTTGGAAAGTTGCTCGAAAAGCCGGTCAGGTAAACTCCTGACGGAATGTCCTTGATGGGATAGAAATGATCTATTGTCCCTTTTTTCCCTAAGATTCCGGTTACACAAACAATACCATGGTGACAAAGAAGACCGACCGATTCCATTAAGGTCGCAGCACCTATCAATTCAAGGATCTTATTTACTCCATTCGGATAGAAACTTAGTAATTGATCTTTCAAAGTACCATTGTCAATCAACACTTGATCAGCACCTTGTGCGATAAGCAGATCGCGTTTTCCTTCATGCCTGGTAGAAGCCAGCACCCTTGCTCCAATGCTCTTAGCAAGTTGAATTGCCGCGAGACCGGCAGCACTTGTCCCTCCGCGAATGAGCAAGACATCATCTTGAACAAGTTGAAGGCTATTGAAAAGTGAGCCATAAGCTGTTAGGTATGTTTCGGGGATTGCGGCCATTTCGGTCCAATCGAGAATGGAATTGACTGTAAAAACATTCTTTGACGGCACTAACGTGTATTCAGCATAACTTCCATCGAAACTGCGCCCCATTCCTCCCATCAATGCTACAACCTGCTGACCTTTCCTGAATCCGCTATCTGAACCTTCGGCTATTTCACCGGCACATTCAATTCCTGGGATACGGGGCAAACTAATATAGGGTGCATTCGCCTCATATTCACGCATCATCAATTCCGAGCGGTTGAGTCCGAATGCTTTTACCTTAATCAGCACCCATCCCGGTTTCGTCTGCGGTATGGGAACTTCATTGACTGTTAGTTCCTCAGGAGGACAGGTTTTATAGAGTACAACTGCCTTCATTTTCAAATTATCTCATTTTCAAATCAACTCACCTGTTTCCAGCATTGCGGATCGCTACCATAAAAATTACCTGTATAGCCATAAGTAACTGCCGGGCATCCCCTGCAAAATCGCTTTAATTCGCATTTGGAGCATTTTTCGAATTTTTCATATTCGCGGTAATATCCCATTTTTTCACCAATAAATAGGTCATAAAGTTTTTCGCTGAATACATTCCCGACCTGGCTATCGAACCTGCGACAGGCATAAACTTCCCCTTTCGGGAGAATTGTGAGGTGACAGTTGGCACAATTGCACCCATCATAAACCATTTTCTCATCCAAATCTTGAGGTATTTTAAAAAGACCTTTTTCATAAAGGAAAAGTGTCCAAAGATGGTCCTTCAGGTTAAAAGTGGTGCCACTCTCTTTATAAAGCTCAAATCTTTGCCAGCAAACTTCGAGCAAATCCCTGTATTGTTCAGGTGTCAGATGGGTGCTTTTTTCTGTGCTTGTGGGACAATATCGTGCGAAAGCAAAGATATCGGCCTGATATTCAACTACCAGATCAATGATTTGTGGAATCTCCGAAATATTTGTCCCCGATACTGTAGTCATGATCGCGCAACGGATTCCGGCATCTCGCAGGCATTTTATTTTTTCCAAAGTCGTGTTAAAAGATCCAGGTTTCCGAATGGCGTCATGTGTTTCCCTCATGCCATCGATTGACAACTGGTATCGCTCACAGCCACAATTCTTTAATCGCTGACAAACCTTATCATTCAAATGGAATGGGTTACCCAAAATACTAAAGGCAATTTTATTGGTTTTGAACAATTCCATTAAATCCCAGAAACGGCTATGCAAAATTGGGTCTCCTCCTGTTATATAGAAATACGGAATGCGGTTGGCCTTACTGCACATGTCCAGACAATTTTGAAAAACAGATCCGATTTCATCCCATGTCATTTCCTTCAATTTGAAATGGTTATTTTTCGAAAATATGTAACAATGAAGACAACGCTGGTCGCAACTGTCGGTGATATGCCATTGAAAAGCAAAGTATTCCATAAATTAGTTCTTAGAATTATTTTGTGAGAATCCCGGTTGGCTGAAGCTCCAACCGGGATAAGCGACTGTTACTTTCCGTCACTTCCACAAGATGATCCGCAAGCTGAAGGTTTGAGTTGATTGTCATCACCTGCCCCGCAAGCTGATGGTGCGGGTTGATTGTCATCCGCAGCTCCACAAGCCGACGGTTTGGCATTACCTTCTGTTGATCCACATGCCGAACCACAACCGGAAGCGGCAAACAAACGGTGATCCGGATTAAGATACCGTTGTGCACTCCTGAAAGCCTGGTAATTTACCTTACCGGCCCATCCATTTAAACCATTTAAGTTGTTCATTTGATTTCCCATTTAATGATTAACAGTCCAAAACTAAGGATAACAAAATCATCAAACAACTTCGTAAGTAACGAACCGTTTAGGTTAGAATTATTGAATATCAACAAGATAAATTTCAATTATATTTCAAATTTCTTCTTATTACAATTTAATATTTCTATGCATTTCAATTATTTCTATATTTTGATTGTTACTCTATTTTAGAGATTAATTGTATTTTTGAAACTTACAAATAATGAAATATGAGAGAACTTGATTTAAAATATCCCGGTTGTCCAATCAGGAATGTCCTAAGCAGGTTTAGTGACAAGTGGTCGTTGTTGATTCTGATTAACCTGAACGGGAAAGAGAAGATGCGATATAAGGAATTGGCGAAAGCGATTCCAGACATTTCCCAGAAAATGCTTTCAAGTACTTTGAAACAGCTCGAAAGGGATCATTTTTTGACCCGTAAGGCTTTTGCCGAAATTCCGCCAAGGGTAGAGTATTCGTTGACAGAAACGGGGAAAAGCCTGATGCCTATCCTCGAAGTCATGATCGACTGGTCATCGGCACATTTTTCAGAGGTTACAAGTTAGGTTATTTCATAGCCTCGTGAAGTTCATTTTCAAAAATCTTTTCTTCCTGAAAATATTGAAGGGTATATCGAATTCTACGGTTCATGATTTCATAAAGATTTAAAACCAACTGGATCAGGAAATACCTGTAAAAATTATTGAATCCTGTCAAGTGTTCAATCGTTTTTACCATTTTAAATTGATTGTAAACAAACCGATGGTGAATATTAATTGAATTGTATTCATATTTCTTCTACAGTTCTTTGTATTTCTCAATCTCACCGACATTCGTTATGGCAGAAGTGATGACCAATCCAGCAAGCAGACTTTTAATCCCGGATCGCAGTGATATTATTTCCTTGGCGTAATTACAATAATCATCTTTAATTCCCAAGCATTTCTTAGCTTCAAGGAAGTTTTGATTATTTAGATTTTTAATCAGGACTTTTAATGTAGCAATCCGTTTTTTAGCAGGCTCACACCATTCAATGATAATTTCTTTCCACTCATCATTAATGTTTAAGGAATCGTCAAATATTCCATATCCTAATCCATATTCGAAATAGATTTCATTCATTATGGATTGATTCATAAAATCGTCGGTTATTTTCATGGTTTTTAATATTAATAAAGTTTGTTTTAAAAATTACTTCTGTCTTAGCTTCAATTGATGTTCTAATTACTCATGAAGGTAATACAGTTACATTGCTAAGCAATCTATCAATTTATTAACGTTGTCCTGTGGATATTATCGTTTGATTAAAACAATTATGCATCAGTAGATCAATTATATAATGAATTTATATAATATTTGATTTGAGATGGTTAGAGGAAGTAGCCACGGAATTAGGATGAATAAGGAATTCCTCAAAAATGGGGAAGATTATGATAGCTAAACTACTCCTGTTGTTTCATTGTTTCATGAATGTCATTTTCAAGTACCTTTTCATCCTGAAAATATTGAAGTGTAAAATGAAATCTACGGTTCATGATTTCATACAGATTTAAAACCAACCGGAGCAAGTAATTTCGTAAATAATTATGGAAATCAGTCAGGTGTTCAATCGTTTTTACCAATTTAAACTGGTTATAAACCATCTGTTGGTGAATTCTATGCGAGTAATTTTCACAATACCTCCAATGTTCTTTGTACATCTCAATCTCACTGACATTCGCTATGGTAGAAATGCTGATCAATCCTTTAAGCAGACTTTTTATCTCGTCTCTCAATAAAAAAATTTCTCTGGAGTAAAAGTTAAAATCACCTTCCGTTCCCAACCATTTTTTAGCCTCGGAGTAATTTTGATCTTCAAGATTTTTTATTAAAATGTTAAATGTTGCAATTTTTTGTTTAACTGCCTCAAACGGTTCAATAATAATTACTTTAAAATTATCTTTGTTGTTTAGAATATCTTCAAAATATCCATATTTTACATTATTTAGAAAGTCATCATCAAATATGGATTGATTAATAAAATCATCGGTTATTTTCATATTTTTCCGTTTTTACCTACACTTCCGTTCTAATTAACAATGAAGATAATACCATTAAACTGTAGATCAATCTTGAAGTTATTTAACTTTGTCCAGAGGATTTTACCGTTAGTTCTATTAACTTCATGAATGAAAATTAGTATTTCCAATGAACTCATGAAAGGGGACAACTTTTATTATCATTCCATTTTGGGTAAATGAATCTGTTTGTGATAGTGTGACGATCTCACAATCAATAAGATTGAACATTTGCATTGCTTCAAATAATCCGGATAATTCCCTTTGCAGGTTATCGTTGTTTAGCTCAAGGCATACCTGAACTGCACTGGATATAACCCCTTTCTCCAAGATCAAAAAATCACATTCCCCCGTTCCCGAAAAATAATAGATCTCTTTTGATCGTTGCCTTAGTGCAAGGAAGACTAAATTCTCCAATTTGTGACCTGCATCTTTGGTAAAGTTGGGGGTATTTATTTCTACCAAACCAGTGTCAATGGCATAGACTTTTTTTGGATTGTTATTTTGTTTTTTTAGCGAATAATCGAACATTGGGACAAATGCCAGTAAACAACTGTTTTCCAAGTGCGAAAAATATTCAAGGATAGTCGTGGTCGATGATATCCCGAATGTTGTTTTCAATTTATTGCCTGTGACGCGGTTGCCAACATTCGACAACAGAAAAAGTGTGAGCCGTTGCAATGTTTTGATATCCCGGATATTGTAACGGACGGCTATATCACGAACAAGTATATCATCCAAAAGCGAAGTTAGTATCTCGGGATTTTTTTGTTTTTGGTATTCGGGGAAACCGCCATCTTTTAAATACAAAATAGTGGTTTCTGTACCAGCAGCGAGATTGTGGAACCTGCAATATTCGTGGTAAGAGAATGGGAAGAGTTCCTTGGTGATGTGCCTGCCTGTAAGGCTCGACCCCAATTCGCGGCTAAGCAGGG
>JBAXWR010000180.1:0-14804 GCA_037128295.1 Mariniphaga sp. | reverse complement strand
GAGGATTTCATCGGTTCTGTTATCAACAACAAGGAATCCAAGGGGAGACGATTCGGTCACTTTCTTAAGAAGGGATTCATTCCAGCTTAGTGCCTTCTCGGTAATTTTCCGATCTGTTATATCACGGATAATCATCAGGATCTCTTCATCGTCAATGGTCAACACCCTGTCTTCAAAAAATCGGAGTTCATTATGAATAGGAAGTTCATATTCGAAGGAAACCAATTCTTTGGTTTGAAGAGCCTTGCTCATTGCATCTAAAGCCAAAGACGAAATGTTGGGTGGCATCACATCCTCGATTTTCATCCCAATAAATTGATCGGGGGTAACATAAAGCGGAATATTTTCTCCCAATTGAAAAGAGAGGAATTTACCGTATTTGTCGATTTTGAAAATCAGGTCAGGAACGGCTTTGAGGATGGCCAGATTCTCGACTACCTTTTTATTAAGTAGCTGCTCCGAATGAATGCGTTCTGTGACATCAATAATTGTAGCCAAAACACCACAAATAGCATCACCTTGATAATAAGGAAGATAAGTTTCTAAAACTATTCGTTCCTGATTATTGGCCCTCGGAAGCCGGATCTCCACAGTATTGGTATCCCCGTTAAGGGCGCTCAGCAAAAATGGATACGCTCTTTCGAAAACTTTGTCGCCAACAATTTCACTTACATTTTTGCCAAGAATCTCAGATTTTGCCAGGTTTAAAAACCTTTGATAGGCTTTATTGATAAATATATACTCAAGATTCTTGTTTAACAGGGCAATGAAAATCGGAACAGAATCAGTTATCTGGGAGAGGTTTTTTTCACTGATTCGAAGTGCATCTTCAGTTTGCTTTCGCAAAGTGATGTCAGTTGCAACCCCTACATAACCCGTATTCCAACCATCTGACCCTTTGAGCCAATCCAGTGATAACAGGACAGGAACCAGGGTACCATCCTTTCTTACCATTTCCCATTCAAACGTATCCGGCCTCTTTTCTATTACATAGTCTATATATGTTTCGAAGTCTAATGTTCCTTCCTCATTATTAAAAATTCCATATTCCTTTGCCTTCCGGTAAATCTCATCGAGTTCAAAAAATTGAAGGATTGAATACTTTCCAACAACTTCATCCTGGCTATAACCCAACATTTGCTCTGCGGCCGGATTAAAAGATACAATATTACCAGTATTTGTGGTTGAAATAACAGTTACCCCTGCATTGTTTACAATCGCTTTGATGAAAGCATTTACCTTGTTCAACTCAAGGGTGCGTTCTATGACTTTTTGCTCCAATTGATCGTAACCTGTTTTCAGATCATCCTCAGCCTTCTTGCGTCTTAAAGCCACAGCAGAAAGATTTGCAAACGACTGCATCAGTTCCTCAGAAGAATCATCAACATCATCAGCGAAACAAAGTAGCAATGTGCCATAAAGCTCTACACCAATTGTCAACGCGATCCCATAAATATTTTTGATTCGGGACTTTTCCCTGAATTTCGAATCCGCTTCGATAGGTACTGCACCAAACGAAGCCTCGAAAAAGGTTTCATGCTTGTTTATATTATGAGCAACCAGTGTCTGATAGATTTCATCGCTCACTGGAGACTCCAAATTTAGCAAATCGGAACCGGCAACTTCAACTATAAGATTCAGAATTTCCTTTTCAGCTTCAATAATCTTTGTTACAAGGACTTGATTGTGAATGTCATATTCTGAATAGGCAACAATTGTAGCATCTGTATATCTCTTCAATTGCTGGAGCAAAAAACCAGGTAATGTATCTGATGATGGAAGTCTTGAAAGGTTAAAAGCGAAACTATTCAAAAATTGAAGATCCTTATTATTCTTTGCGATCAGTTTTTCTGTTTTTTTTCTTTCCGTAATATCACGAATACTGCCTATTATGACAGGACGGCCTGCTGCATTATTCATTAGGCCGGAGGATATGGATATAGGCACAACAAAACCGTCCCGGTTTAGCAAGGAAAGTTCAAAATCGGTAACTCTACCAAACTTTGTTAATTCACTATAAAACAAATCCCGTTCTTCAGGACTGGCATAAAAATCGGCAATAGACTTACCAATCAGCTCATTGCGTTTATATTGTCCTTTTGAAATTGTTTCGATGGACGGACTGATCTCAACAATCGTTCCATCTATATTAGCCTCATAATAAGCATCATATACATTTTCAAAGATGTTTCTGTATTTTTCTTCGCTATTGCGCAACTCTTGCTCTGCCCTTCTGCGTTCGGTGATTTCTGTTACAAAAACCGTAAGTCCGGTAATTTCGAGCAAATCGCTGTAAATCGGGGAATAACGGTTTTCCCAAAAAGTCCTGAACAGGTCTGCATCGCCATATTCCTCATCCAGAATAAAATTTTCACCCTGGAATACCCTGTCAAAATTGGATTTAGCCTTGGCCCGATCTGCTTCAGAACTAATGACTTCAAGGATATTCATCCCAATTTCGATGGTTATCCCCCAAATTAGCTTTATCACCTCCTGATGGGAAATCGTAAACGCAGTATAACAATAATTACGGTCAAGTGAGAAAATAATGACCCCATGTGGACTTTCAAGGATCGAACGCAAATGTTGATTACTTTGCTGTGCATTTCTTTCGCTTTCCCTTAAAGCATTTTCAACCCTACGCTTTTCGAGTATTCTATAAAGTTCATTTACAACATACTGAATTTGAACAATATCAGAGCTTGTATAATCAATTGGTTTATTTCCGACCCCAACAATTAAATGAACTTTCTCATCCTGTACAAGCGGAATAGCCAAAGTCCGGTGAACCGATGAATGTCCTTCCGGAAGTCCATTCCGATTTGAAGAATTGTGATCGTCGTTTTCGACAACAGGTTCTTTTGATTTCACACAATCGGCCCAACTTCCAGCTTTGTCCAATGGGTAATGCTCCTCCGATACAAAAATGCCGTTTTTCTCCGCTTCGCCATTCAATGTAGTGCTGAGAATCTCCTGTTGGTCGTCACTTATTTTATGGAGAAAACCAATTTTGCTCCCTGTCACCTTTACCGCTATATCCAGAATTTCACCATAGAGTTCATTATCAGTAAGAAATGGTGCTTTGGTAAATAAGTCGAGCAGTAATTTGGTCCGATCCACCTCTTTTCTAAGCTCGTTCTCCGCATTTATGCGTTCGGTAATGTCTATCAGGGTAATCAGGCAATGACTGCCATTGTCAACCACTACCCCATCAACACGCACCTTAACCGACTCCTCCTGATTTTCCGAAAGAATGATCTCACAGGTTTCCTTTTTATAATCAGACCATAGTTTCTCAAAAAAGAGATTGAATGTCTCTTTTGAAACATCTGAAACAAAAAACCTGAATTGACTGAATTTTAATTTATTGCGATCCCTTCCAAGTAATTTTGCACCTGCACGGTTTGCCTCTGTAATAGTACCGTCCCTGTCGAGCGTTAAATAACCAGTAGGTGCGTCATCAAATAAATCACGGTATTTGGCACTATTTATTTCTTCAAGCACTTTTGCATTTGCCAGTTCTGCATTTTGCAATTCAAGTTCAACTTGAAGGACCTCCATTTCCTGGACAAGTTTTATCAACTGATCTTCTGGTAATTGGCAATTAGCCTTCGCAGATGCCGTAACGAGCAATTCCTCATCTTTCCGACCAATATCGTCGGCTTGGACTTTTTTCATTTAGCTGGTATTGTGAAATGGAAAGTCGAGCCGAGCCCCTCATGCGATTCCGCCCATATCTTCCCACCATGTTTATCAACGAATTCTTTACAAAGCAACAACCCCAACCCTGAGCCTTTTTCGCCAACTGTCCCCTTTGAAGTCATATTTGAACTGACTAAGAATAATTTTTTGCACGTTTCTTCACTCATCCCAACCCCATTGTCGGCAATCGAAACTTCGACATAATCCGCATTTTGAACGGCATTAATATCTATCCGGCCACCTGGATTTGTAAATTTGATGGCATTCGAGATCAGGTTCCGGATAATCGTTTCCAACATATTCCGATCAGCAAAAACCATTATCCCGTCAATTGAAAGGTGGTTCAACGAAATATTCTTGATCGCCGCATTCAATTTCAGAACATCAGTTATTACCCCGAGTATAGAGGTTAGTTCCATTCTTTCGCGATTAAAACTAATAAGCCCTGCTTGAGTTCTTGCCCAAACCAACAAGTTATCGAGCAAGGTTAGAGTATTCCTTGCCGACTCATTGATAAACTGCGAATATTCCTTTATCTCCTCATGTTTTAGGTCGTTTATTTCTTCGACTAAAACATTTGAAAAACCAATAATCCCATTGAACGGACTCCTAAGGTCATGTGCAATAATTGAAAGCAACTTGTCGTTATTTAGCAGAAGCTTGCGCAAATTGGCATCGGTTTCGACCAGTGACTTTTCAGCCATAATTCGGTCCGAAATATCGATGGCCGTCAAAAGGCAGGCATCCCCTTTTCCTGTGGGGATTCCTGTAATAATTACATAAACCGATTGCCTGTTATTTCCTGTCAGCACAACCTCACAGGTTTCCTTGACACCGTTTTTGAAAATTCTTTCGATGAAAAGGTTAAAAACAGGTTGTGTCTCCTCAGAAACAAAAAAACCGAATTTAGAACCTTTCAAATTAGAGCGCTCTTTGCCAAGCAATTGCGCACCCATTAGGTTCAATTCAATGATATCGCCTCGGATAGAAAGTGTATAATGGCCCACTGGAGAAAAATCGTAAAGATTCTGGTATTTTTCTGCAAGCAGTTTTGTTTCCGAAATTGCAGAAGCTAGTTCATCGTTTTGCATTTCAATCTCAACACGATGGACATCAAGCTCATGGACTAGGGACAAAAAATCAGCTTCCGAAACTGGGACAACTGTTTCCGGTGATTTTTTAGCAACCAATGCTTCGGCACTTTCTCGGAGCATTTCAAATTTGCGATTGATTTCAATAATTTTCATATATATATATATTTATGTATTAGGCTTTCCATTTTGCCCTTCCATTGGTGTGTCAATAACTGCCCTGAGTTCCGCTTCCATCTTTTTAGAAGCTGTGATATCGTTAAAAGTCATCACCAATCCATCGATCCGGTCATCTGTTGTCCGATAGGGGATTATCCGGATATTGAACCACCTCTCATCGTTGGTGGTAATGGCTGTTTCGACAGTGATCAGTGATTTTAAAACCTGACGGGCATGGAGACCGATTTCGGGATATTGCAAATTATTGACAAGGTCGGTAAAAGGCCGTCCAATATCGTTGGTGCGTAATTTGAAGATATTGGTTATAGGATCTGTAAATCTTCTAATATTCAATTCTTTATCTAAGAATAAAGTCGCCACTTCGGTGCTGTTGAGCAGGTTTTTCATATCGTCGTTGGCCTTGACAAAATCGGTGACTTTACTTTGCAACTCAATATTGACCGTTTGAAGTTCTTCGTTCAGGCTTTGCATCTCCTCTTTCGAGGTGGTGAGTTCTTCGTTTGTCGATTGCAACTCTTCGTTTGTTGATTGCAGTTCCTCGTTTGTTGACTTCAACTCTTCCTGCGATGTTTGCATCTCTTCCTTGATACTTTGGATCTCCTCGTTACTTCGTTGCAAAGCAATCTCCAGCTCTTTCTGGCGTGCATTTGTGGTCAATTTGCCCGATTTGGATTTAGTCCCTTCGGAATAGAGGATGGCAGCCACATCGGAAAAAACGACCATGATCATACCCCTTACCGATTCGGGGTTTTCGATGCGCTGGACAGTAACATCAACCATTTGTGTCCCCCCGTTGGTACCTATTTTAACATTGTGGAGACAAACAGGATCGAAATTCTGCATCGCCTTGCGGAACGCTCCAGGCAACTCAGACCGTAACCCCTCCCGTGCCATGGCATAGATGTTCCAGTTTGCTTTTCCTGCAACAGGTTCAAGGTATTTCCCTGTACGACCTGTGATATAAACAATGTCTCCTTTGCTGTTAACAAGAACACTGGCAGGTGCAAAACGTTGCAGAAGAATCTGATCTGCAATTAGTTGAATGTTTTCAACGGTTTTAGTGGCTTCCATTTTTTCGGGTAAAATTGTTTTTGTTTGCCTGAATGAGCTGGGAAAATCGATAAAATCGGACAATGAATGAACTGCGGAGCGTTTATAAATTTTAAGCTTGGCATCGATATCTATGAATCCATCATTTTGGATACCAATGGTTTCAGCAGTTCCCAAAACCATAATTCCACCAGGATTGAGGCTATAGTTGAACAACGATATAAGTTTTTTTTGCAATTCTGTCTCCATGTAAATCAACATGTTCCGGCAGGTGACCAAATCCAGTTTTGTAAATGGAGGATCTTTTATCACGTTCTGTGGGGCAAACACAATCAATTCACGGATAGAAGAATTGACATGGTAACCATCACCATCGATTGAAAAAAACCGATTGATGCGCTCGGGCGACACGTCAGCCAAAATATTTCTGTGAAAATAGCCTTTACGTGCCTTTTCGATGGCCTCAGTGTCAAGATCGGTGGCAAAAATCTGGATCGAAATATTTTTGCGTTTGTTGATTTTTTCGATGGCTTCTTTGAAAATAATAGCCAATGAATAGGCTTCTTCGCCCGTCGAGCAACCTGGCACCCAGGCACGGACCATATAGCCATCGGGGAGTTTGTCCAATAAATCTGGTAGGATCTGCTCTTTGAGCATTTCCCATACAGTAATATCACGGAAAAAGCTGGTTACCCCAATGAGCAACTCCTTGAAAAGGATCTCTATCTCATGGGGGTTTTCCTGCAAAAACCTGACATAATAAGGTATCTTCTCAATTTCATGCACATTTTTGCGCCTTTCAATCCTGCGGAACAGCGTGGTTTTCTTGTAAAATGAAAAGTCGTGCCCAGTCTGGTCACGGATCAGGATAATAATTTTATCGATATTGCTTTTTATTTTCACCTCCATCTCCTGTGGAAGTTTGGATTCCGGGCTTATCTTAAGTAAAGAGATCAGCTTGTCAGGCAATTCGGTTGCGGGCGCAACGATATCTACAATTACGGCATCGATCGCGTTGCGGGGCATCGCATCAAATTTAGCGGTATCGGGACGCTGTACAAGCACAATGCCATTTTTTTCCTTGATCGATTTTAACCCAAGAGTACCATCGGACCCCATGCCGGAAAGGATAATCCCTATACTCTTCTCCTGACAATCATCAGCCAGAGATCGGAAAAAGAAATCGATTGGTAACCGGAGGCCGCGTGTTTCCACAGGATCAAAAAGGTGTAGCGAACCATTGAACAACGACAGGCTCTTATTGGGAGGTATCACATACACAAAGTTGGGTTTCACCTTAAGCCGGTCCGAAGCTTGAAGAACCTTCATTTTCGTAATGCGTTGCAAAAGCTCAGGCATGATGCCGGCATGGTTGGGATCGAGATGCTGGATTACAACAAATGCAATCCCTGAACCTTCTGGTACGTTTTGAAAGAATTGTTCTAGAGCTTCCAAACCACCGGCAGATGCCCCTATACCAACGATGGGAAACTGGGCCACAGGAGAACCTGAAGAAGTCCTTTCTTTTTCAGGTTCCGGTTTAATTGTTTTTTTTGTGCTCATTGTAAAATGATTATTTTCTACAAATCTAAACAATTTACTGACGTTATAAACTTTGTTGTGGATAATATGCTACTGGCTGCTTGCAACATGCAACTTGCTTGCTTTTAAATATAATCAATGCAATCGAACCTAATTATCCCGGATCGCATATATCATTAATAATCTATTACTTATAACCATATTTACTTTCAAAAATCTGGAGATTAAGCAAGTTAGGGAGAAGCCATCCGCAAGTTGCCAGAAGCAAGCAGTGGTGTTTTAAGGAGAATAACAAAAGCTCTTTCTTAAAGCCTGATAATTGATAATAAACCCTATTTTTGCACCTGAAATATTTTAGTTATGCACGAAAGAATAAACCTTACGGGAAGGTGGCGTTTTCAGGAAGATTTCGGATTTGGAAAAGACAGCGGTTATGCTGAACTTTTTCAGATCGGAAACCATCTCAAGGGTGTATTGCGTTTTTCGGAGCAAATAGATGGAGAAGAGACTTTTATCGTCAAACAAGAGGTCTCCGGTAAAATAAACGGAAAGAAAATCAGGTTAAAATCACATTCCTGCGAGATTTTGTTCAGCGATGAAGATATTATTTATGAACTCGACACCTGGCATGGGGATGTTCAGCCAGATGGGAAAATTATTGGGGTCAGCAGCGACGCTGAAGGTACTGGCGGTTTATTTACCATGGAACGCGAAAGCCTACAAACATCTGATTTAAAGGACGATCACTATTTCGGTTTTAATTGACTTTGTGAAACCCTGGTATCTTTGAGTCTTTGTGGCGATTATGTTTCATATTTCTATTGTTTCCGTTATTTCTATTTTTTTTCTATTATTTCCGTTATTTCTATTTTATTTCTCCTGTTTCTTATCTTGTTACATTAATCTTTAAGCAATGCAATCAATTGACCAATACATCGAAACTCATAAGGATCGGTTTTTAGACGAACTTTTCGGTTTGATCCGGATCCCATCAATCAGTTCCTCACCCGAAAACCGTCCTGAAATGGACAAAGCTGCAGCATATTGGGTCAATATACTAAATGAAGCCGGTGTTGACCGTGCCGAAATATTCGAAACAGCGGGTAACCCTGTTGTATTCGCGGAAAAAAACATCAATCCTTCACTGCCTACTGTATTGGTTTATGCCCATATGGATGTAATGCCTGTCGATCCTCTGGAACAGTGGAAAACCGATCCCTTTGAACCTATTGTCAAGGATGGCCGGATTTGGGCGCGAGGCGCCAACGATGATAAAGGGCAATCGTTTATGCATGCAAAAGCATTCGAGTACCTGGTCAGAAGCAATACCCTGAATTGCAATGTGAAATTCATTATTGAAGGTGAAGAGGAAATTGGCTCACCAAATCTCGGTGAATTTTGTTCCTGCCACAAAGAGTTGTTGAAAGCTGATATCATCCTGGTTTCGGATACAGGAATGATCGCACGCAACATTCCATCTATAACTGTTGGCCTTCGTGGCCTCGCCTATTGGCAGATCGAAGTCACAGGGCCAAACAGAGACCTTCATTCCGGAATTTTCGGAGGTGCCGTTGCCAACCCCATCAACGAATTGTGTAAATTGATCGCAAATATTACGGATCAAGACAACAGGATCACTATCCCTGGTTTTTACGACGATGTGGCTGAGGTTTCCAGCGAGGAGCGTGATATGCTTGCAAAAGCACCATTTAGCGAAGAAGCCTATTGTTCATCATTGGGTTTAAAGGCAGTACAAGGGGAACTGGGTTTCTCGACAATGGAGCGCACCGGTATAAGGCCAACTTTCGATGTCTGTGGCATCTGGGGCGGGTATTCAGGACAAGGAGCGAAAACAATTCTACCCTCCAAGGCATTCACAAAAATCAGTTCACGACTCGTTCCCAATCAGGAACATCACAAAATTGCCAAACTTTTCACAAAATATTTTGAGTCTGTTGCCACCGATGCAATCAAAGTTGAGGTAACCTATTTGCATGGAGGCCAAGGTTATGTTTGTCCGATCGACCTACCAGCATACCGCGCTGCCGAATCAGCCTATAAAGATGTGTTTGGGCAAATTCCCGTTCCGGTTAGAAGTGGTGGAAGCATCCCAATCATTTCGGCTTTTGAAGAAATACTAGGCATAAAAACCATATTAATGGGATTTGGTCTTGAATCGGATGCCATTCATTCACCCAATGAGAATTTTGCACTTGAGAATTTCTACAACGGGATAAGGACAATTGTCAGGTTTTATCACCATTTGCGATAACCCATGTTTTTAAGGCTATCTAAAGAATATATTGATCCGATTTCCTACAAAACCCGTTAAAACAACGAACCCGATTAAAATTAAAAGAATGTATTAATTTGTGAATATTAGGAAAATATTAAAGGTAATCCCTTAAAAAAGATCATTTATTGCTCAGTTTTTCATATTTTTTGGGGTTATACGTTAAATTAATGTATATTTTTCAAATTTTTACAAATTTATTTTGGGGTGTACTTTGAAATATTGTATGTTTGCTCAAAATATTGAAAGTATTATTAACAATAAATATCGACGATTATGGCAACGCTTAGATTTAATGCACTTCAAGTCCTCTATTCAAGAAAACCAGTCGCTTCAAAACGCGAAGCAAACCTTACTTCCGACTATTATGGGATGTTGGTTTTTGACCGTCCTAAAATGAAAAAATATTTGTCGAAAGAATCGTACAAAGGAATTTGTGACGCAATCGACAATGGAACAACAATTGACCGCAAGATTGCCGATCAGGTAGCCATCGGAATGAAAGCATGGGCCATGGAAAATGGTGCCACCCATTATACACACTGGTTTCATCCATTGACCGATGGTACTGCCGAAAAACATGATGCATTCATCGACCATTCAGAATTAGGTGGTGTCGTTGAAAGTTTTTCGGGCAAATTATTGGCTCAGCAGGAGCCTGATGCTTCTTCTTTCCCAAGTGGCGGTATCCGGAATACATTTGAAGCACGCGGTTATACAGCATGGGATGTTTCTTCACCTGCCTTTATTGTTGGCACCACCCTTTGTATCCCAACTGTTTTCATTTCATATACAGGAGAAGCCCTTGACTATAAGGCTCCACTTCTTAAAGCATTGAACGCTGTTGATAAAGCTGCCGTTGACGTTTGTCAGTATTTCGACAAAAACGTTACCCAGGTTCAGGCCAACCTCGGATGGGAACAAGAGTATTTTCTTGTTGACGAAGCTTTGTATTATGCGCGTCCCGACCTTATCCTTACAGGCCGTACCCTGATGGGACACTCTTCGGCAAAAGATCAGCAGTTGGAAGACCATTATTTTGGTTCAATCCCTGAACGTGTAGCCATGTTTATGCAGGATCTTGAAAATGAAGCATATAAATTAGGTATTCCTTGTAAAACCCGTCACAATGAGGTGGCTCCAAATCAGTTCGAGCTTGCACCAATCTTCGAAGAAGTTAACTTGGCCAACGACCATAATCAATTGGTAATGGACCTGATGGCCAAAGTTGCCCGCCATCACGGGTTCTGCATCCTGTTGCACGAGAAACCTTTTGCAGGGATCAATGGTTCAGGAAAACACAACAACTGGTCACTTTCTACCAATACAGGTGTAAACCTTTATTCTCCAGGGAAGAACCCAAAATCGAACCTGCAATTCCTTACTTACATTGTTAATACAATGAAAGCGGTTTACGACAATCAAGATCTGTTGCGTGCATCTATTGTTTCGGCAAGTAACTCTCACCGCCTTGGAGCCAATGAAGCACCTCCTGCAATTATCTCCTCTTTCCTTGGAACAGAAGTAAACAGGATGCTTGACCTGCTTGAAGAGAATGTGACCGACAGGAAAATGACTCCGGACGAAAAAACCTCCCTCAAATTGAACATTGGCCGTATTCCTGAAATTTTGCTCGACAATACCGACAGGAACCGTACTTCTCCATTTGCCTTTACAGGGAACAGGTTCGAATTCCGTGCCGTTGGATCTTCTGCAAATTGTGCTTCTGCCATGATCGCCCTCAACTCTGTTGTTGCCTATCAGTTGATCAAGTTTAAAAAAGATGTTGACGCTTTATTGGAAAAGGACGTTAAGAAAGACGAGGCGATTTTCCAGGTGTTAAAAAGATACATCACCGAATGTAAAGCAGTTCGTTTTGACGGAAATGGTTATAGCCAGGAATGGGCAGAGGAAGCTGAACGCCGTGGTTTGACCAACATCAAAAGTGTTCCACAAGCATTGGAAGCCTATCTGTACGATAAATCGCGCAAATTATTCGAAGAACTCGGCATCTTTAACCCAATCGAAATTGAAGCCCGTGTTGAAGTGGAGATGGAAAAATACACCAAGAAAATCCAGATCGAATCACGCGTACTTGGGGATATCGCCATCAATCATATTGTTCCGACAGCCATTACCTATCAGACTTCATTGATTGAAAACGTAAAAGGGTTGAAGGAAATCTTCTCTGACGAAGAATTCAAAGAACTGGCAGGGGCTCGCCTTGACCTGATCAAGAAAATTTCAAACCATATCTCCACCATTAAAGCTCAGGTTCACGAAATGACCGAGGCACGCACAGTGGCCAATACAATCGAGCATGGTAAAGACAAAGCTTTTGCATACGAAAAAACAGTACGTCCTTATCTCGATACCATCCGCTATCACATCGACAAGCTGGAAGAGGTAATCGACAACGAACTGTGGCCATTGCCAAAATATCGCGAGTTGTTATTCTCAAGATAGTGTATTGACTTTAAGAGATATGAAGTAGGTGGTGTGCAACTTGCGATTGGTGGCAGGCAACTGGAAGCTATTCAAAGGAAACCACTTAAGTTTACTCATATATTTGATTATAGGAACGTAATTTTTTGAAAGCCACCCACGAAAGGGGTGGCTTTTTTATATATTTGTAAATTAGTTGGATTAAAATTATAAACTATGTCATATACCGATTTCACACTGGCCAGATTAGAAGATAAATTTGGTGTCAAAAACCAAAGAAAACGGTTGTTCGATGATGTAAAACGCATTGAACCAAGCGATTGGCTCAAAACCGAATTATTGGAAATTGAAGAGCTTCCTATCCGTAGCGAAAAGGCAAAATCAGAATGGATAGTAGTGCCGATATTAAAAGAGTTGAGGAACAGGAATGAGAAGTATTTCACAATTTATTCAGGCGATATTTTAATCGCCGACGAAGAAAATGGGTTAAAGGGCGAATGTGATTTTATCTTAGCTAAGGAAATAGGTTCTTTTGATATTAATTTGCCCATTATTCAAATTGTCGAGGCAAAAAAGAACGATATCGATATTGGCATTCCTCAATGTGCTGCCCAAATGGTAGGTGCAAAAATATTCAACGACAAACGGAAGGCCCATTTGGATGTTTTGTATGGCTGTGTGACAACAGGTGACGACTGGATTTTTCTTAAATTGGAAAATGACCTGGTCATTGACACCCACAAATATTACTACGGAAATATTGGGGAACTGCTTGGTGTCTTTCAGCAAATAATTGATTACTATAAACAAACATTATTGTAACCTATGGACAATAACGATATACTCAAGAAACTAAGGGTTGCTCTCCAACTCAAGAATACCGATATCATCGAAATCCTTAAACTTGTGGAGTTCGATATTACCGAAAGCGAATTGGGCGCCATTTTCCGTACACCTGACCATCCCAACTACAAACCATGCGGTGACCAATTGCTGCGCAATTTCCTTAACGGACTGATCATCTTCAAAAGAGGCCCGATGGAGAAAAAAACTGTGACTGTGAAAAAAATCCTGCGTTGATCGTTTGAGATATGTAAGGTTTTCAACTAGCATCGGCAAAAAAAACGGGAAATTAAACACATTTATAATGATCAATATATGAGGCATTTAAAAAATATTCTGATATTTATCTTTTTATTTGTCTCCTTGATTTTTCCTGTTACGAGCCTAGGGCAAATGAAAGTTGGAAAACTTAACCCCTATGGGCTTGAAATAACCCAAACGATTAAAGCTTACAATGATGAAGTTAGGTTGAACCCTCAAATGAGGATGGTAGATCTTGAAAAAACCATTCCGGGAATAAGGATGGATATCCGGTATGCCACAAAAAACAACTTCACAAAAGAGGTGATCTATACTGAACCAAAAGCATTTCTAAGAAAACCTGTTGCTGAGGCTCTTAAGAAAGTACAGGACTCTCTGGCTATTTATAGGCTAGGACTTAAAATCTTTGATGCTTACCGTCCTTATGCAGCAACACTGCGTTTTTATGAGGTCTATCCAGATACAAATTTTGTTGCCAATCCACGGAAAGGTTCGCGTCACAACCGTGGTTGTGCGGTAGATCTGACGTTGATTGAACTTACATCAGGAAAGGAATTGTCAATGCCCACCCCTTTTGACGACTTCTCCCCCAAAGCAAATCCCGAATACAAAGAACTTTCCGAACCTGTTTTAACCAACCGGAAGTTCCTTTTTAGTATAATGGCACATTTTGGTTTTAAACCCATCTCCACAGAATGGTGGCATTTCGATTATTCGGGATGGGCCGATTACAAATTAATGGATTTGTCGTTTGAAGAACTGGCTGCTGGCAACTAGCGGCTGGTTACTTGCGACTGGCGAGCTGGTTACTGGCGGCTGGCGAGCTGCACGGAGTAGAACAATGATTGCATTTCAAAATATTTCAATTTATTTCCTTCTGGTAACTGGTTACTGGCTACTGACTACTGGCAGGCAGCACGGAGTTATATGATGAACCTATTTCAACCTATTTCAAACTATTTAAATTTATTTCAAGATATTTCAAAATATTTCTCCTTATTTCAACTTATTTCCCCCTTTCAATCCCTCCCCTTGTAAACGATCCCCGCTTTCCTTCTAATTTCATCCAGTGTCTTCATCAGCAATAAGCTTTTTGAATGGGGCATTACCGGGCTTTGCAAAAGCCCCTCATCGAGGCAACGCATTGCTTCCATAGCTTCGAGTTTCAATCCACAACCAGTTGGACTCCAATTCAATCGTTCAACATTTACTCTGGGGCAATCAATGTCGAGCCACTGATCAACAGAGCTGGTCCTCCTCAATCCCACAATTCCTTTTTCACAAAACAGATCGGTTCCAACACCAGAAGTTGCAAAAAAAGAAGCAAAAATTGCAACTGATAAGCCATCATTATAATCCAATCTGATAGTTATACTCTGGTCAATGCCAGTTTCAGC